>JASLDF010000003.1 GCA_030151635.1 Bacteroides sp.
TTCAGGATTTTGTTCTACTATTTTTTGAGAATGGTGAAGTGGTAATGTTTTTACGTAGTCTTGTTGCGTACCATAAACCTTAAAGGATATTGTTTCAATATCGTAATCCATATCTACAGTAATTCCTGCACTATCTTTGAAGTAGGAGTCGGCTGACAAGCCTTTAGGATAAGTGAAATATTTATCCAACTTACTAATAGAAAGTGTTCTATCTAATGCATACGGATAGATGCTCTTTTTTTGGGGACTATATGCCACTAAATACCACCGTTGGTTATGCATCTTTAGCCAATATGGATCGATTTGTTCTTGTTGTGAATAGGTTTCGAAGAAACTCTGATAGCTTATTTCTAAAGATGTTGAGTCGGATATTGCTTCGGTTATTTGATTAATGTATTTTCCTCCTATTGGTGCTTCATCTAATATTATTCGGTTCTTAATTCCTGAAACATGGTTCCAGCTAAGCTCAAGATTTAATAACTGAGCCAACCATTCTTTGCCAGGATTATCTTGATCAAAATCGCTTTTTACTATTTCGTAAATATAATTATTCCCCTTTGTTTTACAGATTATAGAGATGTCGAATAGACTTTCAATATCATTTTTATATTTTCTAAAAGAACTTGTTGGTAACCATTTCCCATCGTCTACTTTTTCTATAAACCATAGTTCCTGTAAATCTTTTAATGATATAGCGTCGTGAGACATAATTTTACTATAAATCCACAGTAACTTTTTGAGTTTTGTAATTGCCATAATGTAGTTTCGTTTATTGCTTAATAAACTGACTAATTATTTCATGCCAGTAACACCAATCGAAACCTGCCGATGGGTGCGTTATTTGTAGTACACGAACTATATGGCCATTTTCAAGCGTATAACTTAATGCTTTCGAAGATGTCCCATCAGCAAAATATACTTCGTGAGGATTGGCATTTTCTGTTGGCATATTAGAAAACAATCGCTGCCCCCATACAAGAATGACATCGGGCTGATATTGTTTTAAAACAGTGAAAAAAGCACTTTCTGATGACTTGAATTGCGCTGAATTTGGTGCAACTCTCGCTCCAGATATTGGTTGTTGAACGTAGTTGTAGAACATAATAGAGTTCCATAATGCAAGCTTATCTTCTTTAACTACAATATCTCCTTCTAAGGCACGCTCAAACTTGGTATAAGTGTTTTTATAATGTTCGTGAGGGCTATTTACATCTGTTAAGTCTGCTATTATTTCTTGGGTAAGAGAAGGAATTGCCTCAGTTTCTGGGTTGGCACAATAGTGACTTTCTCCCAGTGCCATAACTCGTTTACCATTAATTCCTTTGGTGTATTCTTTTCCAACCCAAGGTAGAAAATGTATGCTGTTCATAGTATCTAATTTATAAGGTTAATAATCTTTATTCTACAAAGTAAACAAAGAGGTGTTCCAAAACCGTGTATTGCTAAATATAATTTTATTAAGCTCTATAATTTGTAGTAAATCAGATGATGTTTGTACAAAAAGTCCTCCAATATTTGTGTAAATATATTGGAGGACTTTGAGTTTTGGAATGGTATGACAATCATTTTTTACCACCTGTAACAACTGCTGCAAGAATTACTCCTGCAACCGTACCTGCTACCCTTAATCCTTTAAGAACTTTTTCTACTTTCGTGTTCATAATCATTTATTTAATGTTAAACATTTATTTATATCTTATCTGTAAGCAAAGAAAGAGGTTAGCTATATCAGTTTCATGTATAGCTATAATAAATTTTAATGAAATAGCTGAAATAACTCTTAAGGTTACATGAATGAGGTGAATTGAGTAGTGAAAATTGATTTATAGATTAAATTTAATTGTTTCAATAAAATAAGGCTTGAGTAAGTTAATACTCAAGCCTTATCAATTATCCATTCACTAAAAGTGTATATTAAAAAATAACCGAATACGATTATTTATTTTCTTGTGTTTGTCTTAATAACTCTTTTACAGCAACTTCAATTTGACGATCCAAACCTTCAAGCTCTGATGCCGGGTCATTAAAAACCTCGATGTCTGGAGTTAACTCTTGATTCTCCAAGTACTCACCTCTAAGGTCCTTAATAGCAACTTGAGGAATACCAAATACAATAGTAGGGTCTATTTGACTTTCCCACCATACTGCTGTCATAGTTCCTGGCACTGCAGTTCCAATTAATTTACCAATGCCTAGTTCTTTGTACAACCAAGGGAAACCATGTGCATTCGAGTAATTATCCTCGCAAGTTAGTACTGCTGATGGTTTAGTCCACTTACTGAATGGGTCGTTACCGATAAATTGCCCACGAGGCACAAACTTCATATAGACTTTGCCGCTCAATAGTGTTGCAAGATCATCGTGTAACCAACCGCCACCATTGTGACGAGTATCTACGATAACAGCATCAGCATTACGGTATTTACCTAGTAATTCCGAGTAAACCACACGGAAGCTGCTACTATCCATGCCTTTAACGTGAACATAACCAATTTTGCCACCCGATAGTTTTTCAACCATAGCACGTCTTTGGTCAACCCATCGTTTGTATAGCAAATTGTTTTCTGCACCCATTGATATTGGTTTAATCCAAACCTCTTGTTCTTTGCTGTTCTTCTTCTCTTTGAACGCAATTTGAATGCGTTTTCCAGCTTTACCTTCTAATAGTTGATTGATATCCAATTTTCCGATTTCGACACCATCAATTTTAGTAAGAATAGAACCAACTTTCAATTTACTATCTGCATTTCCCAATGGACCAAGCGGAAGAATCTCTGCGATTTCAGCCCCTTCTCCTTCATATTGATTATTGTAAAACACGCCTAATGATGCTGTTGGTCTTGAATATGCACCTCCTGAATTAAAGTAACGAGCACCCGTGTGCGATGCATTCAACTCTCCTAGAAGTTCTGAAAGCATATCGGCAAAATCGAAATTGTTATTGATGTGTGGTAGGAAACGAGCATATTCTGTGCGGTATAAATCCCAGTCTATGCCATGAATATCGGTCACATAGAATTTGTCTTTCACTTGTTTCCACATATGTTGGAACATATATTCACGTTCCTGTGCAGGGTTGTATGTAAACTCTCCACTTAAGCTAATCGAGGTTACCGCTCCTGATGCAATGCTAATTTTCTTCAATTGACCACTGCTCAATAAGTAGATGTTTTGCCCTTCCTTATCTACATTAAGGCTACCACCACCAGCATTTTTAACCAAAATGCGGCTAGAATTGTCTTGAAGGTCGTATACCCAAAGGTCATACCCCTTTTCAAAACGAGATAGGTAGTAAATTTTAGTACCTTCTTTATCCAAGAAAGCATCAGAAAGTGATGACGAATTTGGAGTTAAACGAAGTACTAAGTCTTTACGGTTATCCAACTCGAATTTCAGATCTTCGACCTTTGCAGGTTTTACATCTTCCTCTTTACCCTTCTTCTTAGCCTTATCAGCTTTCTTTTCTGCCTTCTCTTCGGCTTTTTCTTCTTTCTTAACCTCTTCCTTATTCTCTAATTTATATACTTCACGCTCTTCTTTTGACATCACGAAATAGTCATACGCTTTACGATTAAAGAACATGATATATGCATCCATGTGAGCCCCCCAGCTACCGTGACTACGGTATCCAGCACGATCAGAGAACCAAAGCATAGCTTTACCATCTTGTACAAAACGTGCAGCAGCATCTGTATATCCACTTTCTGTTAGATTTACCAACTCGCCACTACCATCAGCCTTAATCAAAGCAACATCTGTGTTGTTCCAACCACCAATGCCAATGTATTGCGACAACAACCATTTGCTATCTGGCGACCATTGAAACCATTGGTCTCCATCTGTATATGAATAGTTGAACTCTGCTGCAAGTGCAGTTCTAACCTTTTTACTCTTTAGGTTGATGATACGTAATGCAGTTCTTTCTTCCAAGAAAGCAACTTCTTTACCATCAGGAGAGTAAATGGGTTGGAAACATGCTTCTTTTGAATTTGTTATTTGTTCTTCTGTAAAGCTCTTTGCATACAAAAATTGGGTGTCTTTTTTATCGTCAAGTTTAGTTTCGTATAGATTCCAAACCCCGTTTCTTTCTGCTGCATAGATAATTGATTTCCCATCAGGGCTAAAGCTAACGCTTCTTTCTTGTTCGGGAGTATTAGTGATTTGTCTAGACGTTCTGTACTCGGTTGATGTCACGAATACATCGCCGCGATAAACAAAAGCAACCTCTTTACCATTTGGAGATACAGACATTTCGCTGGCACTTCCAAAATTGAAATACTTTACTTGTGGTTCTTTTTGATCTGCAATAATCTCTATTTCAACTTTTTTAGGCGATTGTCCTTCACGAAGCGTATAGATTTCTCCATTATAACTATAGCACAATAAATCGTCAGTACTAGAAGTTAGGAAGCGAACAGGGTGAGTTTTTAGCTTGGTTAATTGTTTCTTGCTACTACCATCTGCCAGACTTTTGTAAATGTTTGACGTACCATCTTCCTCACTAAGGTAGAAGAATTCGTTCCCATCTTTGGTCCAAATCGGGTTTCTATCTTCGCCACGGAAAGTCGTGATTTTATTGAACTCACGTTTTCCATTCACCTCTTTAGCCATCCAAATATCACGAGTGATAGAAGATACATGGTGTTTTCTCCATTTGTCTTCGTATCCTTTTTTATCTTGATATAAGAATTTTGTTTCTGTGGGGTGGAAAGAAATATTCTCCATAGGTAATGAAGAAAATAGACTTGGTCTTCCTCCTTCAGTAGATACTTCATAAACCTGATTGTATGAAGGGAAGCGGGTGTCTTTTACATCTTGACGAATATTTGTGGTGTATAGAATTGTTTTTTCATCTTTATAGACCACTGGGTACTCTCCCGAACTGCTATGGGTTAAGCGTTTTGGTGTACCACCTTCTGTTCCCAATGTGTAGATATTGAATCCATTTTCACGATTGGAAGAAAAAGCAATTTCTTTGCTTGTCGGTGACCAAATAGGCTGAGTGTCGTAAGAGGCATTTGTGGTCAACTGAACTGCCTTTCCACCTCTACTCGAGACTTTAAAAATATCTCCTTTATATGTAAAGACAATCTCTTTACCATCGGGAGATATGGCTGAATTGCGCAACCATAGGGGAGCTTCTTGTGCCATCATTCCTAGACTTATGCAAAGGAAGAAGACACTAAAGATGATTTTTCTCATATTAATTTTAACTTGAATTTGAATATTTCTTAAAGATAATTAATCACAAACAATATGACGATAATTTATCCGATATAGTTACATATAGATAGTCGTTTTTAGGAATAATAATCGGTCTATATTTCTTTTGATTAGCCGTATTGTATTATATTGTCCCAATTAGTAGTCAATTATAATCGATTTATGGATATAAACTCATTTTTACTATTGACATTTTGCTTTCTATCTTTCGGATGCCGTGCGCAGGAGCATATCCGAAAAGAGACCCCATCGCAATTAAAAGAGATAGCAATTAGAAGTTCGTTCATTCCTACAGATTCTACTTCCTATCAAGAACAACGTTTCTCGATTGATAAGAATACTGTGGTTCTTCACACGTTCACGACTAAAACGGGCGATATAAGTACTATTTTTAAAACTGTTTTGAGGAAAACATCAGTTCAAAAACAGAAGTACACTACTTATAAAGGGTTAGAAGAGATTGCTTATGTTAAAACCAATACGATTGGTAAGCAGCCAGTTCAAGAATTGTTTTATTGGACGATAAAGTCGGATGATGAGCCCCGTAAAGCTTTGTTTTCTTACGAAAGAATCAATGGGCTTCCTTATATCAAGGAGGTTGTAGAATATGTTCCGAGTGGAGAAGAGTTGTATCGCTTAATTTTTGATTATACCGATTTTATTGCTGGAGAACTAAAAGTTACGAAGAAACTTCAAGGAAAAGTGATTGAGATTTATCGGATGACGGTTCGATTTTATAGTAAATTTGAATTACCCGATGTTAATCTAAATCAGATTCATCCTTTGGCACAATTTAGCCCACTTCTGATGTCTGGTCAATTGGGCACTTTTGATTATTATGTGGAGAAGATAGTCGAGGAAATGAATAATATAACTTGGATTGGCAAATATGAGCTTGATGCAAAATCAAGACCTATCTCATTAAAATGGTGGTTTACCTCGCCAAATATTTGTAGTAAACAATTTCAATATTATCAGTTTGAATATAAATAATTGTTTGTTAGAGTTGTTAAATGAATTAACATTTTTAACTTAGTACTTTAAACAAATACAATACAAATGAAACAAATAATTTATTCGGTACTGCTATTATTGGCGATGTCTGCCTGCTCGTCTTCATCCTCAACTGTTCATGTTCCCAGTGTAAATAAACTGGTAAAGTCTGTTACCATTGAGGAACGAAAAATAGAAACGGCTGAAGCTGCTTCTGTAGCAGATAAGTACAACTTTGATAAAGGGCAAGTTTCATCACGAATATTCAAGGCGTATACTGCCAATCAATTGTTAACGGTAGAATATCAAAAAATAGTTTCCAATGCAGGTAAAAGTATATATTTTGACGGGTATAGATACATTGACGAAACTGTAAGTCAGACGAGTCGTTTGTCAACTTTACAAATAAAAGGAAAAGCCATTACAGAAACGTTTTATTGGACTGAAGGGCAAGAGGGGAGATTTAATAAAATGTACTCTACTTACATTAAAATCAATGGAAAGACGTATTTGAAAAGTATGATTGAAAAGCGTTCTGTTGACGACACTGATGTTTATGAAGAACTATATCGCATTGAGTTCGATTATTCTAATTTTTTAGAAGGGGAGCTGAAAGTTGAACAGAAAATGCTAGGTGAAACGGTTGGTGTGGATGTTTATCGCATTGAGTTTTATGACAATGTATCTATGCCCGATGTCTTTTTAATGAAGAATCTTTTCCCACTGTCTTGCAATAAAGAGTTTATGATGAGTGGCATGATGGGAACTTGGGATTACTACATTGTATCAGCAAATTCGGAACTAGAAAATGGCGATTACACGATGGATTATGAGTTGGGTACAAATGGACTTCCCAAGCAAATGAAGCTAGATAAAAAGGATAAAGAGGTGTCTTATCGCAATGAAACTATCTTTTATAGCTTCATCTATCAATAAAAAGACCATTTATTAATAAGCTAGATATTATAGTCGGGAATAGACTGTAAATAATTATATTAGTGGGAGATATGACCAAAAGGTCTATCTTCCACTATTTAATTTATAGAATTTATGTTACAAAAATCAATTCTATTTCTACTGATGTTGCTTCCTTTGCTTCCAACCCAAGCACAGCAAAAGTATCAACCATCAGCAGAAATTATGAAATCGCAAGAGGAGTTTCAAAACGACAAGTTTGGTGTGTTTATTCATTGGGGTGTTTACGCTATGTTGGCAACCGGAGAGTGGACCATGACAAATAAAAACTTGGACTACAAAGAGTATGCTAAGTTGGCAGGTGGATTTTACCCGGCTAAATTTTCTGCTCAAGAATGGGTGAAAAACATCAAGGCATCGGGTGCAAAGTACATTTGTATCACAACTAGGCATCATGATGGTTTTTCAATGTTCGATTCAAAATATACGGATTTTACGATCATGAAGGCATCTCCATTTAAACGAGATATTATTAAAGAACTTGCAGATGAGTGCCTTAAGCAAGATATAAAACTTCATCTTTATTATTCGCACATTGATTGGACTCGTGTAGATGCTCCATGGGGCAGAACGGGTAGAGGAACGGGACGTCCCAATGCAAAAGGTGATTGGAAAAGCTATTATGGTTTTATGAATAATCAGTTGACTGAATTGTTGACGAATTACGGTCCTATTCGTGCCATTTGGTTTGACGGGTGGTGGGATCAAGATGAGAATCCTGGTTTTGACTGGGAATTGCCTGCTCAATATGAGTTGATTCATAATTTACAACCTAGCTGTATGGTGGCAAATAATCATCATCAAGTACCCTTTGAAGGCGAAGATATGCAAATCTTTGAGCGTGATTTACCTGGGGAAAATTTGGCGGGTTTATCAGGACAAGAGGTTGCTCATTTGCCATTGGAAACCTGTGAAACAATGAATGGTATGTGGGGATATAAAATAACAGATTTAGATTATAAGTCTCCAAGAGTATTGATTCACTATTTGGTGAAAGCTGCTGGAAGAGATGCCAATTTATTACTAAATGTTGGTCCTCAACCCGATGGTGAATTCCCAATACAGTCTGTTGAGCGTTTACATGATATGGGTAAATGGTTGAATAAGTATGGAGAAACAATCTATGGAACTCGAGGAGGTTTTGTAACACCTAGAGATTGGGGAGTAACCACATTGAAGGGAAATAAACTGTACGTACACATCTTAAATTTGGAAGATAATGTGCTTTTTTTACCACTTGTAGGCAAAAAAGTTCAGCGTGTTGTCGATTTTCAATCTGGAAAAAGCTTGAAATATAGAATTGAGAAGGAAGGTGTACTTATTCATTTAGGTATGGTTCCTAGCGAGATTGATCACGTAGTTGAAATTAGTCTGAATTAGAAGTAATTTTTCTTGATAACACTAAAAGCACGGATAACGAATGGTGAAGTTATCCGTGCTTTTTGGGCTTTATAATAGCTCTTCTTAAAATGGCTTGTAGAAGCCGTGTTTCTTCTTTCAAAGAAGAGCGTGTTCTCTCCCTAAGAAGACTCAGTTCTCTTAGTAAGAAGACTCAGTCTTCTCAGGGAGAAGTTTAATGAAGGGAAGAACATTGTTTATTTTCTACTAGTTAAGACCTTGTTAGCGGTCCAAGAGTCTCTCACTTTTTTATATAGATATGCATTTTCATCGCGTAGCTACTTTGCTTGTCAGTCTAGAAATAATTTCATTAGTTTGCTCTATATATAAAGATTAAAATGATAAAAGTAGTAGTAGGTTTATTTATAAATCCTGAGAATGGAACGATTTTGATTGTGAAACGAAATGCTATGGCACAGTTCTCTGGGAGTTGGGAATTTCCGGGTGGACAACAGGAGGTAGGAGAGAATTCGGAAGAGTGTTTAGAGCGTCAAATGTATCAGGGCTTTAATTCTAGCTGCCAAGTGTTTAATTTGTTTAGCGAGAGTACTAGTCAAATGGGTGTTCAAGAAGTTCAGGTAACGGCTTTTCTCGCTAAATTAGAAGATGAGATTCAGCCTTTTGTTCACGAGGATTTTAAATGGATAGGTTTATCTAATCTCCTCGCTGAAGAATTAGTGCCACCTATGCGTGCAATTGCTGAAAAGGTTGTGGCTACTTTCTTGGGGTAGATAGTGGTGTGTTAAAGTTGGTATAGAGGCGGGAGTTGTCTTCTTTTATCTACGAATAAATCAACTTTAACTATGGTTATAATGGTCATCTACTAGGTAGTAGTAAAACTCATTTACACCGAATTGAAGCTATATATACCAACAAAAAAAGCAACTACATTTGTAGTTGCTTTTTCCTTGTACACCCACAGGGATTCGAACCCTGGACCCATTGATTAAGAGTCAATTGCTCTACCAACTGAGCTATGAGTGCATCGTTTTTCTCTCGATTGCGTTGCAAAGGTACGCTAAAATTTTAAACCACCAAATGTTGATAAAAGAAATTTTAAATCAATTTTATTCATCACCTTTCTATTAACATTTGAAGAAGTAGTGTGTTGCAAAGCACGCGTCTATTTAATGAATAGTATATTAGT
>JASLDF010000035.1 GCA_030151635.1 Bacteroides sp.
AAGGACGAAAAAGGATGGTGAAAGCCCTAATAATGGTACTAAAGAAGATGGTAAAAAATCGAACCCTAGTATTGATAAAGGTAGTGAAAGTGCCAACAACAGTACTATAAAGGATGGGGTAAATGATAGTAATAAAGAAGATAATATAAGCCCTAATAAGGGTACTAAAGAAGATAGTAAAAAAGCGAACCTTAGTATTGATAAAGGTAGTGAAAGTGCCAACAACAGTACTATAAAGGATGATGAAAGTGAGAATGCTAAAGAAGATAATAAAAAAGTCAACAAAGACGATTTAGAGATTAATGCCCAAGAAGATGACAAATTCGATTTTTACAACAATGCACTCTCTTTATTGACCAACTTGGAGGATAGAAACCTAGATGAACGAGCATTGATTGTGGGGCTACGAGGAAAGTGGAGCGAAGGAAAATCGTCTTACTTGAATGCCATCAAAAATATTATTGAAGATAAAAACATAGATCAGGGACTAACTACAAAAAGAAAGGATAAAATTAAGAAAGATTATCGAGTGGTCGAATTTAAACCTTGGTACAGCACCAGTAGCGACCAACTGACACAAGATTTCTTCGATTCTTTTTATCAAGAAATTGAGGGTAAACCGCTACGAGTGGCATTTAAAAGATATGCACGGAAAGTGAGGGGTGCCGATGCGGGTTGGGTTTCTCGTTTTCTGAATATATTCAACACCAATAGCATAGAAACTCAATATCGCAATTTCAAATCGTTATTAAAAAAACAAGATTGTCGCTACCTTGTTTTGGTGGATGATCTGGACCGATTGGAGACGGACGAGATTATGCGTACCATTCAATTGATTCGAAACATTGCCGATTTTCCCAATGTCATTTTTATCGTTGCCTTCGATGAAGACTATGTCTTGGAACGAATCAAAACAAGGGTGGGTAAAAACGAGGAAGATGCCCTCTTCTATTTACAGAAAATATTCACGGTTCCGCACTACCTTCCCTTGAAAAGACACCGAGATTTAATTCCAGCTCAAAAAGAGATACTCATCTCTACTCTCAATTTAGGTAAGGAAGATGTGGAAAGTAAGGAATATGTGCAATACTTCCTTGAGGACATTGAAAAGCAACTTTCGTTTCGGGATTTAGTGTTGATTGCAAACACCGTGAATTTAGCACTTAGTAGATTGAAAAGTCAAGACCTAGAAGTGTGTCTATATGACATGCTACTGGTTTACTACCTGCAAATATTAAACAATGAGTTGTATAATGATTTGTATGAAATAGTTCAAGATGGAAAAGTTAAACCAGAGTATGCAACTAGATTATTGAAGGCCATAGAACCGATACAACAAGAAATAATTAACCCTATACAGAATCTGGAAATAAATAACTACGTGAACTTCAAAACAGATTATTGGGGCGAATTTTTCTACAAAAGAGCCATGGAAGAGTATCAAGACAACAAGAACTCTTCAAAACCCGTAGAAAAACCGGCTTCTATTTATTTAAAAAGCCCTAAAGATTTTATTGATATACTATCCACTAAATACAATAGGAATGTAAATATTGCCTTCAAAATACTAACTTTATTGTTTGACAATCCTTTTGATGATAAGAAAGATGAGAAACAGATACAAGGAAATAATATTTTCACGACATTCAGAATTAAAAATCCCAACGTGTTTCCTATGTATTTTGAAAAAGCAAAGCCCCTGTCTGATGATTTCATATCAAATAAAGAGTTCTATGAGGGAACTAGAAGTTACAAAATCTATTTGGAACACTTAATCAAATGGGAAAAGGATGTAAACCCAGTTCTTCTGTACCAATTAAACTCTAAAATAGAGTTTGACAGCCAAGCACATGCTGAAGAGCTTTTCAAAGCCTATTTGGAATTCAATGTAAAAAACACCTCTATAGAAAAAAGAATAAAAAATAGAATAAGTTTAATTGGAGTTGAGCTGTTTTTAAGAGAGTATAAAAAGAAGAATAATAAATATGTAGACCTATACAAAGAGGCTTTTAACAATGTATTTCTTACGGTAGGTAAGGAGTACGACGAGACAAATGACGTAAAAGTGATCCTAATATCTAATCTAGGAGAAGAAAAACATTACCAATCATCAATACCTGATTTATTTGTTGCCAATAATACTGACATCAATAACTATGAGTCCGAATTTAGAGCTAAACTAACTTCTTGTTTAAAAGAATATCTTTCATCCTATCTTAATCATTTGGATTCTTATGCAAATTTCAATTATATGTATGCTGGGTTACCAAATATTGGTATGTTAGGCAATGAGAATAAGCTAGAGTTACAACAAATACTGAAAGACCACATAGGTAAGCATAAAATTGATTTTATAAAAACATTCGGTATTGAAAAGTTTAGCGACCCTGAGAGCTTCCTTTACCCCATCTTTAAAAATGGCTTTAGTACAGTATATCAAGGAATAGATGACTTTATTAACAGCTTCAATGAAACCGAACAGAAAGACGAAGCCTTTATCAAATTCAAGAAAGACTACCTTAAAGATAAGAGTAATCTTGGGCACATTGATTAACACCCCCTCACATCAGCAAGAGGGAACATCAGTAGAAAATGATGGAATAGAGGACGAATAGAATATACCTATCGTACTGCTGTGAAATCTAAAAACTGTACATACCTGCGGTCTATCATCTCCGCTACGGCTTTGTAATTTTCTTCGTCAAACTCGACTTCATACATTGAAGTCTTAGCATTGTACATGGGTCCGAAAAGTTGTTCAACCCATGTATCGTAGTCTTGCAAGTACCAATCGTAATGCACCGCCATCTTTGTGGTGTCATCATTGTAATACTCTTTAGCAAACGCCTGTCCACGCTCATTCAAAAGCTCTTCATCCAGAACTCCA
>JASLDF010000066.1 GCA_030151635.1 Bacteroides sp.
GCGGCTCAAAAGCAGGTGGGACAATATGAAAGAGGATTATTATCTGAATCTAAAAAGGTCTTGGAAGGTACAACCTATAAATATCAACGTGGTGAAACTGCTATTTTAGATGTGTTGATTGCACAACGTACTTTTAACGAAGTGCAAGAGCAATACCTTCAAGTATTGAAAAATTATGCTTCTGCATTGGTAAACCTAGAATATACATGTGGTATTTGGGAAATCAATCTGTAACTAATATAGATTATTAGCCTATGATCGGTTAAATATAAAATTGTAAAGGGAGTGAAACAGCGTTGTTTTACTCCCTTTTTTTGTTCTTTAAAATATCAAAGAACAGGGTTATATTTGGTTTTGAAGTATATAATTTCGTTCTTGCCATTAAAATAAATGCAATCGTAAAAGAGATTCATGAAACTAATTGATCACCTTATTAAACGAAGTCCATACGAACGTACCTTTCATGCTGTTAGTTATGAAGTGGTAGGAGTCATAACAAGTGCACCATTAATAGCGTTTTTTTCTGGTAAGAATATGGCAGAATCTGGTTTTATTGCTATTATGGTTTCTGTTATTGCCACGCTTTGGAATTACCTATTTAATCTTCTTTTTGATATTGTTACACGCAAGCGTAGCATTAAGAAAACAGCAAGAGTACGTGTGTTTCATAGTATTCTTTTTGAAGTTGGGTTAATTGCTCTAACTGTACCTGCAATTTCGTTTACAATGGGCTTGTCTTTCTATCAAGCTTTTATGTTGGAATTAGCAATGCTCATTTATTTCTTGCCCTATACCTTTGTTTTTAATTGGGGCTATGATGCGCTGAAAGGAAAGTTAATTGGTTATTTACTTCGTAAAGAGAATCAAACACTCTAGTCAATTCACCTTATATTATTGAAATTTATAGCTTTCAACTACTCATTGTTAGCGTTACTCTAGGGCTGTCATTAGTGTCTTTTAATGCTCTTTCTTCTCTGCCTATGGAGTATGTGTCTTCTTAGAAAGAGAGATTCGTTGCATTTTAAAGAAATTTATTCAATAAGAATAAGAACATAAAAAAGTCCCTTAGTTTGCACCAAGGGACTTTATATTGTAATATCAAATTGAATTGATTAATCTTCTTTTTTCACTACTATATTTAGCAACTTTGCTACTAGTGGAGTAATCGTGTTTTTTACATTACTATATGTTAAACGGTGTTCGCCTTCAAAGTCGATTATGTTTTTATAATGTTTAGTATAGGTATCTTTACAGTTAACAACGGCATCATTATCTGCAAACAGTCCGTAAGTGTTTTCAACATCGAATTCAGATATATTGTCAAATTGTGTCTTTTGAGCTTCTTCGTAGCCTACACAAATTTCTTCAGTGATGTTAAACATAGTTGCACCATCTTTACGTTTGTTGAAATAAATTTGTTCGCCCATATTTTGGCGTAAAACTAGAGAAGGTTCAAATGAAGGATTGACCAATATCTTTTTTTGTCCACGAGTTAATTGTGCTAACATAGCACCTAATGAAGAGCCGATAATAAGATCAGGCTTTTCAGTATCACACACTTCTTTAATAAGTTGAGAAGCTTCTTTTACATCCATCGGCATGTCTGGAGCGATGATTTTAGCAACATCACCCAATAGTTTTTTTAGTGCCAATACTGTTGAAGAAGCACCTGATGAAGACAAGCCGTGTATATATAAAATCTTTTTCATAATATTCGTTTTTAATAATTGTTTGTGTCTTATTTAGTGGTTTATGGACTAAATAATAAAATTGTATTTCTAAATATAGTCATAAATTCGAGTATTGATAACAATGTTAATTTAAAAAAGTTTAAAAATAGTTCTTAAACATTTTTGTTGCAACTGCTATAAACGGACTAATAGTTTCACTTTAAACCACTTTAAGTGGTTTCTTGCGTATTTTAGATAATGATTTCTTATATTTAGAATAGAATTAATTTATATCTTTGTTGTACTTAAAATAAAGAATATAATGAAACTTAAAAATATTACAGCAGCAGCTTTTTGTGGCTTTGCTCTGTTGTTCACAGGATGTAACTCCAACAATAATCGAGGCGATTTTGCCGAAGGTTTTGAAGGTTTGTATGTAGGCGAACTACCATGTGCAGATTGTGCAGGAATATCGACTCATGCTACTTTTTTTGATAATCAGGATGTAGCGATTAGTTCACTTTACTATACGAAAGATAGTACCTCTAGTACAGAGTGGGGGATTTGGAAAGTGGATAGCGGTCTATTGACGGTAACTCTTCCTAGTGGTAACCTCTATTATGTACAATTATCAGAGTCTGTTATCATGATGACCGACTCTTTGGGCAAAGAATCTGAAAGTTTAGCACAATATTATCAGTTGAAAAAAGAAAAACCACTTGTTGCCCGTGACTTTAATGGTGTTTATTCGATTGGAGATTTAAGCAATCCTGATGCTTATGTGCAAACGATGGAAATTACACCTGTTGACGATGAGAATGTTATTGTTGAAATTATTAGTCAAGGAGCAGGGAAAGGTTGCAATTTTAAGGCTGAAGGCAAGGTTTTAAATAACCAAATTCAAATTAAATTAAACCAACAACATGCGAAAATGACATCGACTATGGTCATTCGTTTTACTGACACCGATACATTGAATATTTTTACTTCGGAAATGAAGGATCGCTATGATTTGATGTACTTCTGTGGTGGTGGTGGTTCTTTGGCGGGCGACTATGTTCGCATTGGTAGTTAATTTACTACAGCTAAATTTACTCATTAGCATTTAATTTTCTTAAATACACAGTGTCCATTCTCTCATTTTATTAAATGTTGGGATTGGACTTTTGTGGTTTAATACCTAACGAACTCTAGTTATTCAGTCTGAAATGAGGCGAGTGTACATCTTTGCATTTTCTTTCGGAAGCATTTTGAAGAAAGGTTGGTGATGAGGTATTAAACTACTATCTTTTCTTTTGATAACTATAAATAGACTAAATACTATACTCATGACATTTAAAAACTCACTCGTGCTTTTTTTGCTTTGGATTGGAGCAACCGTATTTGCTAATCCTGTTGAGAAGCTAATTGACCGTGTAGCACCCGGTTCTTTGAATCAGTTTGAACTTGTACTTAAATCAACTAAATCAAAGAAAGACTTTTTTGAATTGCAGCAACAAGGGGATAAAATACAGATTGTTGGAAACAATTATATTAGTTTGGCAACGGGCTTCAATTGGTATTTAAAATACTATGCTAATGTTCACTTGTCATGGAATAACATGAAGGTGGAATTACCTGCTAAATTGCCTGAAGTGACTCATCCGGAGCGAAGGGAAACTGAACAAAACCTTCGTTACTACTTAAATTATTGTACGTTTTCGTATTCAATGCCTTATTGGGATTGGGAGCGTTGGCAAACAGAAATAGACTGGATGGCTTTGCATGGTATTAATTTATCATTGGCAATTACAGGTACAGAACAAGTGTGGTTTAATTTGTTAAATCGCTTGGGTTATACTAGACCTGAGATAGATCAGTTTATTAGTGGTCCTGGTTATATGGCTTGGTGGCAAATGAATAATTTAGAGGGTTGGGGTGGACCTAATTCAGATCGTTGGTATGTGCAACAGACAAAATTACAGCAACAGATAATAGAGCGTATGGGGGAGTTTGGAATTGATCCTGTTTTGCCTGGTTATGCCGGAATGCTACCACACATTAGTGGGGATAAACAAGGTGTTTCTGTTACTAATCCAGGCAAATGGTGCGGTTTTTCAAGACCTGCTTTCTTGCAACCAACGGATAAAGATTTTGCACACATTGCCGATATGTACTATGAAGAGTTGACTAAACTTTACGGGAAATCTAATTTCTATTCAATTGATCCTTTCCACGAAGGCGGAAGTGTTGAGGGGGTAGATCTAGTGTTGGCAGGAAAGTCGATTATGCAGGCTATGAAACGTACTAGTCCGAAAGCAACTTGGGTTATTCAAGCTTGGCAGGCAAACCCTCGTCCTGCAATGATAGATCCTTTGGATAAAGGAGATCTGCTAATATTAGATTTATATAGCGAATCAAGACCGATGTGGGGTGCTCAATGGTCGCCTTGGTATCGTGAAGAAGGGTACGGTAAGCACGATTGGATTTTCAATATGTTGCTGAATTTCGGTGGCAGAACAGGTATGCATGGAAAAATGGAGCACCTTATTACCACCTATTATGATGCGAAAGAACATACTAGTGGTAAGACATTGCGTGGGGTAGGTACAACTATGGAAGCGATTGAAAACAATGCTGTGATGTTTGAATTGTTGTATGAATTACCATGGCGTTCGGAAAAATTCCGTGTAGATAAATGGTTGAAGAATTACACGATTGCACGTTATGGTCGTTACAATGAACAGCTGTTTGATGGTTGGAAAATCTTGAAAAACACCATCTACAATTGTCCAGAATACTCAACACAAGAAGGCACAACAGAATCTATTTTTGCAGCTTTACCTAATTTGAAAATTGGTAATGTTTCTTGTTGTTCAACGACTCGTCCTTATTACAATACAGATTCGGTCAAGTTAGCAGCCGACAAATTTTTATCGGTAGCTAAGCTAATGCGTAATCAGCCTAATTATGAATATGATTTGGTTGACTTAGTACGCCAAACGGTTGCAAATAAAGCTTATTATGTGCATCGTGATTTGGTTCGTGCCTATGAAGCTAAAGATGTGGAAGAAGTAAAACTTAAGGCTAGAGCTTTCTTGGAACTGTTGTTAGTGCAAGATAACTTATTGGCAACGCAACCGAACTTCATGTTAGGCAATTGGGTTAACCAAGCACGTAGAGTAGGGCAAACTTTGGCAGATAAAGATAGAAATGAGTGGAATGCACGTACCATTATTACTGTTTGGGGTAATCGTGAAAGTGCTTATATGTTACACAACTATGCATATAAAGAGTGGTCGGGTGTTTTGAAAGATGTGTATTATCCACGCTGGAGAGACTTCTTTACACAGTTGATTCTAGAGATGGAAACTGGAGAAAAGCAACCGGAAATAGACTACTTTGCAATGGATGAACGTTGGACGAGGATGACAAATCCGTATCCTCATTGGGCTCAAGATGACCCTGTGCATACGGCAATTCGGGTATTTGATCGCTACGTGAAATAATTAGTTGTATAACTAATAAAAAGAGCAGGAGAAAGATGATATTTACTCCTGCTCTTTTTTTTGCAGTGCGTAAAGCACTTTAGAATGTTGGAAAACGAAAAGGCAGTGACCGAACATGCCTAATTCGCTTTCCATTAGACTTGATATCTAGTGGTTATTTTCTAGAAAATTACTTCAGCAATTACGGGAGAATGGTCGGATACTAATTTGTTGTTATAATCCATTGGTAATACTTCGTAAATTGTAGTTTTAGCAGTAGGACTAACAAAAATATAGTCTATGTATTCTCTTTTATTAATTGGCAGACGGTCAAAATCGTGGAAAGTCCAGGGTGTTCCCTTCACTTCTTTTGCCGTAGTGCGAGTGTCAATTAGGTAGTGAGATTTATTGGTATTCACTACATTTTGTATAACATCCGACTCAGGTTCAGCATTGAAATCGCCCGTAAGAATAATAGACGCACCTTGAGCCAACTCAAAAGCTTTATCTTGGATTAAGTTAACCCCTTCACGGCGGGCTTGAATACCTACGTGGTCTAGATGCGTATTGATGAAAAAAATCTCTTTGCCGGTCGACTTATCTTGTAGTCTGGCCCAGCTTGCAATTCTTTCGCAAGCACCATCCCAGCCTTTTGATCCAAAGATATCGGGCGTTTCACTCAACATAAAATTACCTTTATTCATCACATTGAAACGGTCCTTCTTAAAGAAGATGGCACTGTATTCTCCTTGGTCAACACCGTCTTCACGGCCAATACCAACATAATCGTAGGCTGGAAGAGCTGCGTTGAAATCGGCCAATTGATTGGCAAGTACTTCTTGTGTACCAATGAGATCGCAGTCTTGTTCTTGAATCATTGCAAAGGCAGCATCTTTACGGAACTTCCAATTATTGTCGCCATCTGCAGGGTTGTCGTAGCGTATGTTGAAGGTCATTACTTTTAGTGAGAGTGGAGTTGATTGGTTACATCCGGTAATAAATAGGAGTACTAATGTTAGGAAGAATAATAAATTCTTTTTCATAATTGGATTTAATATTAGGATTGATAAATTAGTTTGTAGTACAAAAGTGCAAAAAAAGAGCTAGAGTAGGAAATTCCTATCTAGCTCTTTCTAGTTATCTATAAATGGATTGTAATCTACCCACGTGGTGAATAATAAATTAGGCAAACACCAACCAAGACAATAATTGCTCCAGCGATATCGTATCGGGTGGGGATGTACTTATCAAACACGAATGCCCAAACTAATGACATAACGATAAATACTCCTCCGTATGTGGCATATACTTTGGCAAAATTCGACATTTGGAAGGTAGCTACAATACCATAAAGAATAAGGATGATTCCACCTAGCACACCATACCAAATAGGTTTGTCTTCACGGATAGATTGCCAAATTAAATAGCCCCCACCAATTTCGAATATAGCTGCTAGAATAAATATGAAAATAGTTTTAAGTACTAACATTTGAATTTTTATTTTTCATTTTAAACTGAATAGTTTATTCAATTAAGAGTTCAAAAGTAAGGCGAGATGGATAAAAATCAATTAAAGTATTGAAATCATTAAAGACTTTTAAATCTATTTCAATTTAAATTAGTTGACAGGATTAGTGTTAATAGCAGTTTGCTTGAAACTAAAAAAGGCACTGTCTAAGACTTAGACAGTGCCTTTGCGTTAGCTTGAATTACTAACCTTCTATTTTATACTGTATGATTTATGCAATCCACTCTTTCATATCTGAATCTACATCTGAAATGCCACCGATACCAAAGTTTTCTACCAAAACGTTAACTACGTTTGGAGAAAGAAAAGCTGGTAGTGTAGGTCCTAAATGAATGTTCTTAACACCTAGGCTTAGTAGTGCCAATAGAACAATAACGGCTTTTTGTTCGTACCAAGCGATGTTGTAAACGATTGGTAGTTCGTTGATGTTGTTAAGTCCAAATACTTCTTGAAGTTTCATAGCGATAACAGCTAGTGAATAACTGTCGTTACATTGTCCTGCATCTAATACTCTAGGAATTCCATTGATATCGCCTAAAGCAAGTTTGTTGTATCTGTATTTTGCACAACCAGCAGTCATAATAACGGTGTCTTTAGGTAAAGCCTCGGCGAAATCGGTATAATAGCTTCTACCTTTTACACGTCCATCGCAACCTGCCATAACTACAAATTTCTTGATGGCACCAGTTTTCACAGCTTCAACTACTTTATCGGCCAATTGCAATACTTGGTGATGTGCAAATCCACCTACAATGGTGCCTTCTTCAATTTGTTCTGGCGATTTACATTGTTTTGCTAACTCAATAACTGCCGAGAAATCTTTCTTGCCGTTTTCATCTGCTTTGATGTGAACAAAACCAGGGTAGCCAGTCGAGTTGGTTGTAAATACGCGGTCCTGATACGTAGCTCCAGATGTAGGAGGAACAATACAGTTTGTAGTAAATAGGATAGGGCCATTGAATTTTTCGAACTCTTCACGTTGTTTCCACCAAGCGTTACCGTAGTTTCCTACAAAGTTTTCGTATTTTTTAAACTTTGGATAGTAGTTGGCTGGAAGCATTTCACTGTGTGTATAAACATCTACTCCTGTACCTTCAGTCTGCTTCAATAGTTCTTCCATATCCTTCAAGTCGTGTCCTGAAATAAGGATAGCAGGGTTGTTGCGTACACCAATGTTTACTTCTGTAATCTCAGGGTTACCGTAACTTTCTGTATTGGCTTTATCAAGCAATGCCATAGTCTTTACGCCAAAAGCACCAGTTTCAAGTACCAAAGCGATAAGTTGCTCAACTGATAATTCCTTTCGAACGATGTCGTTTAATGCTTTTTGCATGAAAGCATCAATTTCTTCGTCGGTATAACCTAAACGGGCTGCATGTTCTGCATAGGCAGCCATCCCTTTTAGTCCATAAATTGTTAATTCAGATAGTGAACGTACATCTTCATTTTTTTCACTTAGAATACCAACAGCCGCTGCTGTTACATCATATTTCTCTTCAGGATTGTGCCAGTTTAGCGCATCTAGGTTTGGCAGAGAAATATTGTTTTGTTTTGCAATATCTTTAAGCTCGTCACGAAGAACAAGAGCTACTGTAATGCGTTCTTTGATACTTTTTTCGTCGAAGTTTGCATTGGTAATGGTGCAGAATAGTGCATCACGAACGAAGTCATTGTAAATTTTAGAATTGAATGATACTTGGTTTGCTCGAAGTGCAGTTGTTACTACTGACATTCCTTCTAGTGTGAAGATTAACAAGTCCATCGCATTTGATGTGATGAAATCCTTTCCGCAAACACCTTTTAAGGTACAACCTACATTTTTAGAGGTCTCTTGACATTGGTAGCAAAACATTTTTTCCATAATACTTATCTTTTGTTAGTTGTTGTATTTCTAATTTGTACAGCAAAAGAACGGTATTAATAAGCTATTAATTGTCACCTATGCGACAATGGTGAAAATAATCTAGACTTTATCTTTTTGTTTCGTTACATTTGTGATTAAAGAAATGTAGAAGATGAATAGTATGGAAGACGAAATATTAGACCAGTTAACTCAGTGCCCTTTGTTTAATGAAGTGTCTAGAACCGATCTAGTGCAGTTGCTTAAGGAGAGTGGATGTAGAATAGATACGTATCAAAAGAACGATATTGTAGCTCTGATAGGCTATCCGTGTAATTATCTTCTCATTGTTTTGAAAGGGTCACTAGTGGCTAGAATGGTTTCCGACTCGGGAAAGTTTATTGATATAGAGAAGTTAGGAGTAGGACGTGTATTGGCTCCCGCAATGCTATTTGCTCGTGATAATGTCTTTCCCGTAAATGTACTTCCTGAAGGAGAGGTTGTGCTATTTAAATTGAGAAAAGAAAAGTTCTTGGAATGGATGCAGATGAATAAACAGCTTCTATTTAACTTTATCCAATTGATATCGGATGTAAATCGCTTCCTTAGTGATAAAATTCATTTCTTGACGTTGAAGAGTTTACGTGGTAAAATTGCACAGTATTTAATTACTCAATCTGAGATTCACGGCAGTACAAACAAAGTAACCTTGACCACTACCCGACAAGAATTAGCTGATAAATTTGGCGTAAGCAGACAGTCTTTAATTCGTTCTCTAACGGAATTAGAAGGGTGTGGTTTTATTAAAGTTGAAAATAAAGATATTATTCTCTTAGATCAAGAGGCATTAATGCTTGAATATTGATTTAACAATAAGGTAAAGGCTCTCTGTTAAGTTAGTTCTATAGTTCTTTAAAACTAGCTGTAATATTTTATAAAGGTGCTCTTTGTTAAAATAGATGGCTGTTTATAATATGAATACGTTGCGTTTTATTTAACTTTGTCAATATATTTTAATTCATTAATAACATTAACATGGAAAATTCAAAAGTAGACTTACTGATTAGCACTTATGCTGATAAATTCAAACCAGAACATAT
>JASLDF010000154.1 GCA_030151635.1 Bacteroides sp.
GAAGTAGCTAAAGCTCAAAAAAGATTTGGAGAATCTTTTGATGAGGCTCAGTTTAGAGAAACTAACCCTCGAGTGTTGGAAAATCAAGCTAAAAGAGATGCTCTTCATGAAAGATTTGCTAAAGCTCTTAACGATAATGATTTAGTTGAATTAAGACAAATTATTGTTGATGAGGAAATTGCATGTCCTATCTCTGGTACAAGAAACTGGACTGAAGTTCGTCAATTCAACTTGATGTTCTCAACAGAAATGGGTTCTACTTCAGAAAGTGCAATGAAAGTTTACCTTCGTCCAGAAACTGCTCAAGGTATTTTTGTGAATTACATGAACGTACAAAAGAGTGGTCGTATGAAAGTTCCTTTCGGGATTGCTCAAATTGGTAAAGCTTTCAGAAATGAAATCGTTGCGCGTCAGTTTGTATTCCGTATGCGTGAATTTGAACAAATGGAAATGCAATTCTTCGTTCGTCCAGGTTCAGAATTAGACTGGTTTGAAAACTGGAAAGCGGCTCGTTTAAAATGGCACCAAAATCTAGGTCTAGGTAATGAAAATTATCGTTTCCACGATCACGATAAATTGGCTCACTATGCAAATGCAGCTACAGATATTGAATACTTAATGCCATTTGGTTTCAAAGAAGTTGAAGGTATTCACTCTCGTACAGATTTCGATTTAAGCCAACACGAAAAATTCTCTGGTAAAAGTATTAAGTATTTTGATCCAGAAATAAATGAATCTTACGTACCTTACGTTGTTGAAACATCAATTGGTGTGGATAGAATGTTCTTGAGTATTCTTGCAGGTTCTTTCAAAGAAGAAGAACTTGAAAATGGTTCTCGTGTGGTACTTAAACTACCAGCAGCACTTGCTCCAGTAAAACTAGCCGTTCTTCCTTTGGTTAAGAAAGATGGTTTGCCAGAAAAAGCAAGAGAAATTATCGATGGCTTGAAATTCCATTTCAACTGCCAATACGATGAGAAAGATTCAATTGGTAAACGTTACCGTCGTCAAGATGCAATTGGTACTCCTTTCTGTATTACTGTTGATCATGAAACACTTACAGATAATTGTGTAACATTGCGTAACCGCGATACAATGGAACAAGAACGTGTGGCAATTGCTGATCTAAATTCTATTATTTCGGATAGAGTTAGCATCACTTCTCTATTGAAAAATTTACTATAAGTATGAAAATTAAATCAATTTATTTAGCGTTTTTTACTCTACTCGTTTTTGTGTTTTCTTCTTGTGGAGAAACCAAAGATGAGCAAGGTGTTTACTATAATTGGCAACCTCGAAATATAGCTGTTATAGACTCTATATCGGCTGTTTTTGATGCGGGAACTGACCCCGATTTATTTGCAATTCGAGGCAGTAGAGGTAATTATACTGGTAATAACCTTCAGGTTGTAGACCGTGATATGGAGATTTACTATAAGAAATATGGTAATTTCTATACCGACGAAGATTCAACTTGGGATAAAGCATATGCTGAGCGCATAAATCAAGCGAATAAGGATAAAAATCCTATACAAACTAGTGAAATATCATGTTACTATAGGGGAATGCTTTTAATCGACGAGTCTGTTATTGAAACAGCTCCAAAACCAGGATTTATAACAAGTGCATTTAGAAAGCTTGGTGTGTTTGATGGTAACTTTGGTAGAAATGATAAAGGTATTGCTATTGAACCTAATCCAAGACCTGAATTTGATACCGCACTCTTAAAGGGTAAAGTTAGTGACTTTGTTCCTGGGTTTACTCAGATGTTGCAATTCATGAAACCTGGTGATCGTGTTGAAGTTTATATTCCATACAAATATGGTTATGGTAAGAATGGCAGTGGATCTATACCTGCTACTTCTAATCTATACTTTGATTTGACACTTGTTGATATTACAAAATACTAAGATTTATTGCTAAATAAATTCAGATAAAAAAAGAGCTATTCAATTTTGAATAGCTCTTTTTTGTTTGATTACTTGTTGATATAGGATTTTATAAAATTACTCCAAATTTTATATCCATACTCATTGACATGTAGACCGTCATTGGTTAACTCTTTATTTAGTTGATTACTGCCTTCTTCTGTAAAAATGGCGAAGGAATCGATAAATTGTATTTTCTTTTTAATAGCCAATTCAGAAAGAGACAGATTGTATGCTTCAATGGAGTTCTCTTTGCCTCTTAAAAGGCGATACCAGCTCTTTTCTTGATTAATTGGTAAGATACTCTGCAATAATATTCTTGTTGAAGGAGATCCTTCCTGAATGCGTGAAATTATTTTATCAACATTCTCAATTAATGATTCATTGTTTAGCCCTTGAGATATATCATTGACTCCAATGGTTAGAAGAATTGTATGAGGTTTGCCATTAATGATGGGTTCTAAACGATTTAATACGCCTTGTGTATTATCTCCAATAATGCCTCGATTAATTACATGTTTATTCCCTAGTCTTTTGGCCCAATCGCCTCCATTTTCAGTCTGGCTGTCGCCTAGCATTACAATGCTTTTATGGTGAATTGCCTTCTCTTGTGCAAACTGATTTATCCTCATCTCATAGTGTTTTTTGTGTCCAACATTTGTAGCAGTGTCAATAGATGCAGCAACGATGTTTGCTACAAGCTTACGTAATCGTACAACTTTACCATTGTCGTGTGGATGTACTGCATTTGTGAGAACTATTAATGCTAAGTTATGAACAGGGTCTATGACTATTGATGTTCCTGTATATCCTGTATGACCAAAGGTGTTTTGAGGAAGTAAATCTCCTTGATTGTTGGAATAGGGAGATGAAATATCCCAACCGTATCCTCGACCAAAAGTGTCGAATTCGTATGGTAAGCTTGTCATTCGTGCTATTGAAGCCGGACTTAAAATTCGAGTTCCTTGCGACTCCCCATTATTTAGAAAGAGGTTGGCTAGCACTGCTACATCTTTGGCTGTAGAAAACAAACCAGCATTTCCAGAGTTACCGTAATTCAATTCACGTGCCATGGGATCGTGAACTTCTCCTTTTAGTAATTTTGAATTATTAATGAATTCGGTTGGTGCAATTCTATCTAATAATCTAGTGTCAGGTTTGAATCCTGTATCTGCTAGTTTAAGAGGCTTATATATGTTTTCTTCGGTAAATTTACTCAAGGTTTGTCCACTAATTTGCTCTATGATATATTGTAGAGTTATGTAGTTTAAACAACTGTATCGCATGGATTGTCTAGGAGCATACTCCAGTGGACATTGCTCTATAAACATGCGTAGCGCTTCTTGGTTAGTTGTTGTATTTGAAGAGTCTTTTAACTTACTAACCGGTGCGTAGGCTGGTAGCCCAGAGGTATGCGAGAGTAAATCTTTAATAGTTAATTCTGTTGTGCCAGATTTGTCTATCCAAGCTCTAAAATTTGGTAGATAACGACTCACAGGATCTTGCAATGAAAGTTCTCCACGTTCTACTAATATAAATGTACTAATAGCTGTTGCCAATGGTTTTGTACATGAAGCCAAATCGAAGATGGTGTTGATCGACATGGGTTGTGTATTTGGATAGGTTTGCTTGTTACCAAATGCCTTCAAGTAGCCAATTTTGTTTTCTCGTACAATTGCAATAACTGCACCTGGAATTTCGTTGTTTTCTATGGCTTGGTTCAAAACTCGGTCAATGTGGGTAAGTTGTACCGTGTTGAGATTGATATCTTCAGGAATGACAACTGGCAGCTCTTGAGCCACCAGTTTCATACTTCCTAAAAGAATTGTTGTTAAAAAAATTCTAGGTAATTTCATTATTTTTCGGCTTTAAATGCGTCAATTGCTTTTTTTACCGATCCATGTTTTAGTAACATTTGGTTCGATTGTTCGTAAGGAAGTTTTAATTCTTCCATAATCATACGTGTACCACGATCAACTAGCTTTTTATTGCTTAATTGCATATTGACCATTTTATTTCCTTTTACACGACCAATTTGGATCATCACGGATGTACTAATCATGTTCAGAATCATTTTTTGTCCTGTTCCCGATTTCATTCTAGAACTACCAGTAACGTATTCCGGACCAACAACCATTTCAATAGCCACATCAGCCTCTTGTGAAATGGGAGATTCAGGATTACTACTGATACTAGCTGTAAGGATTCCATGTTTTCTAGCTTCTCGTAATGCACCAATAACGTAGGGAGTTGTTCCCGATGCCGCAATACCAATAATTGTATCATCCGTTGTTACTCCATGTTCTTCTAGTTCTCTCCAACCTTTTAAGTCATCGTCTTCGGCATTTTCTACGGGATTCCTAAGCGCGATGTCTCCTCCAGCAATTAATCCGATCACATAAGTTGGAGGCATACCGAATGTTGGTGGAATTTCAGATGCATCTAGAACGCCTAATCTACCACTAGTTCCTGCTCCCATATAGAAAATACGTCCACCACGATTCATTCTAGGTACGATTTGAGTCACTAGTTTTTCAATTTGTGGAATACATTTTTCTACTGCTATTGCTACTTTTTGATCTTCTGTATTTATGTCTACTAAAAGCTCTCTAACTGATTTTTTCTCTAAGTCATTGTATAAAGATGACTTCTCTGATATTCTGTCAAATGCCATATTAGTTTTTATTTAAGTGGTATTGAATTAATCCTTCCATTGGGCTTTTTACAATATTACCGATTTGTACGCTGGTGTTTTGTGCTGCCTCAACGATAATATCTTTAAAGTAATAGGCGATTGAGCCAATGAAGTTTACTTTTTTATCTTGATAGGTATATTGTTTCACGTTGCGAACAAAGAAATCGGTAAAACTAGCCAATACCAATTTATGTACCGTTGCATCTTTTCTGTGTTTATTGATAAATGGAGCAAGGGTTGCTAAGAAACGGTTAGGGAATGCTTGTTTATATACCCGATGAATAATATCCGAAGCCTCTAAGTTGTACTCTTTTAAGAATTCTTCCTTAAGACCTGGAGTGAGCTGATTTTTCAACAAGCTACCAATAAATAATTTACCCAATACAGCACCACTACCTTCATCACCAAGAATAAAACCCAGTGGAGATACATTCGAAATAATTTTGGAACCATCATATTCACATGAATTAGAGCCTGTTCCTAGGATACAAGCAATACCAGGTTTGTGACCACATAATGCATGTGCAGCACCCAACATATCCGAGTTTACAACAATTTCTTTCGCACTTAGATGCTTGGCTATGCCTTCTTTCACTAAGTTTATTTTGTCAAATATACATCCAGCTCCATAGAAATAAATTCCTTCAAAGTTAGTGTTAGGAAGTTCTGGTAGTAGATTTTTTTCTAACTCAGTTGCAATTTCTTCTTGAGTTTGAAAAAATGGATTGATTCCTTGAGTCGAGATTTGTTTAACTACTTTTTCGTTCTCGACGATGGTCCAGTCTGTTTTAGTCGAACCACTATCAGCAATAAGTATCATATTGTATTATATTTTTATATATATTTTTCGTTTATATAATTGGTATCCAATAAACCAATTAAGTGTTACAAATAACATAGCATACACCAATGATGCATTTAACTCATTTAAAAATGATCGTAAAACAACATTATACATAAATCCGTGTATACTGATTGTGCCTTCTCCGTATGGAAATAAAATACTTCCAAAA
>JASLDF010000201.1 GCA_030151635.1 Bacteroides sp.
ACCCAAGTATTTTGCAGTAGCACCAGTTGAAATAATGATTGTATCTGCTTCGATTACTTTCTCATCATCAATAGTTACTTTATATGGAGCTTTACTTAAATCTGTTTTAGTTACCATTCCGTAACGAATATCAGCACCAAAACGTAAAGCTTGTTTTTTCAAATCTTCCATCAACTCTGGGCCAGTAATACCCTCTGGGTAACCAGGGAAGTTTTCCACTTCTGTAGTTGTTGTTAATTGTCCACCTGGTGTCATTCCTTCATATAGTACAGGATTTAAATTAGCACGACCAGTGTAAATTGCTGAAGTGTATCCAGCAGGACCAGAACCTATAATTAAGCATCTTACTCTTTCGATATCAGCCATAGTTTTTATTGTTTATATATCGTTATAAATTTATTTAATTATCAACGTAAATCAATCACATCTACATTCGGATATGCCTTTTCATTAAAGACAAATATATTTGGAGACAGATTTTTGTTTACTCGAACCAATTCAATATTAATATGAATGGTGTCGCCATTACTACGAACAATATCAATCGTATGAGGTTCATTCGTTTTGGCATTTATCCATAAAGTTAACTTTTGTAAGTCATTTTTATTAGAAGAAGCCTCAAGAACAATCTCAGCAAATGAAACACCATCAATTTGTTTTTCACTCAACAAATAATAAGAATACCCTTTCTTGTATAACTTCAGCAAAGCATACGGATTAATTTCAATTAACTCTTCGGGGGTAGGCTCAGTAATATTCACCTCTTCCGAATCATAAATTAAACTCCATTGCGTTTTCCCATCAAACCAGGTTTTCATTTGCTCCGTTTCACAAGTAAATTTATCATCCTTAAAAATTAAAGACCCTTCACTCATGCCTTGAAGCTGATCACCCATGTAGGTCAAAGCTGAAAATTTCACACCATATCCCTCCCCATTTCTAGCTTTGTCAGCAACACGGTCTAAAATAACACGTGCCTGTTTGCTGTTCTTTTGAGCAAAAAGTGGGAAAAACAAAAGCGTTCCTACAAGTAATAAAAGTGTTCTTTTCATATGTGTTTATTTATAACGAATATAAATTAAAAATTGTTCAATAATTTTCCCAAAGCTGCTTCATCCATCACTAAAACTTGGCGTGGTTTACTACCATCAGCAGGACCAACAATACCCATTTTCTCCATTTGATCCATAATACGCCCAGCCCTATTATAGCCTATTGAGAACTTACGCTGAATCATAGAAGTAGATCCTTGTTGATTCAACACAACCATTGCAGCTGCATCTTCAAACAAAGCATCTAAACGTGTTGTATCTACATCATCAAGATTAGCACCACTATCTTCTGGTACATACTCTGGTAACTCAAACGGACCATTAAAACTAGGTTGTTTTGCAATATATTGTGTTATTTGCTCCACTTCTGGAGTGTCAATAAAGGCACACTGAACACGAATAGGGTCAGCACCCTGCAAGAATAACATATCACCCTTACCAATCAATTGATTTGCACCCGGTCTATCTAGAATTGTTCTAGAGTCCATCATCGAGGAAACTCTGAAAGCCACACGAGCGGGGAAGTTGGCTTTAATTGTTCCCGTAATGATATTAGTTGTTGGTCGTTGGGTCGCAATAATCATATGTATACCTACCGCACGAGCCAGCTGAGCAATACGTGCAATTGGTAGCTCAATTTCTTTACCCGCAGTCATTATCAAATCACCAAACTCATCAATAACCACTACGATATATGGCATATAATCATGCCCCTTGTTAGGATTCAATCGTCTGTTGATAAACTTCTCGTTATATTCCTTAATGTTTCTAACTTTTGCATCTTTCAACAAATCGTATCGCCTATCCATTAATGTACAAACAGAATTTAAAGTATGAACTACCTTAGTTACATCCGTTATAATAGCCTCCTCGGCATCAGGAATTTGAGCCAAATAATGATCACGGATTGCTGAATAGATACTAAACTCCACTTTCTTAGGATCAATTAAGACAAACTTCAACTCTGAAGGATGTTTCTTATAAAGCAATGAAGTAATGATTGCATTCAAACCTACAGATTTACCTTGCCCGGTAGCACCAGCAACAAGGACATGTGGCATCTTACAAAGGTCCACTACAAAAACATCGTTTGTTATGGTTTTACCAAATGCGATGGGTAAATCATACTTTGCAGTTTGGAATTTAGTACTTCCTATTATTGAACGACCCGATACAATTTTAGGATTCGCGTTCGGCACCTCAATACCAATAGTCCCTTTTCCCGGAATAGGAGCAATAATACGAATACCCAAAGCTGCTAAACTTAAAGCGATATCATCTTCAAGCCCCCTTATCTTGGAAATACGAACCCCTTGTACTGGAGTTATTTCATACAACGTAGCTGTTGGACCAACCGTAGCTTTAATTGTTTTTATTTCAATACCAAAACTCTTAAGCGTAGAAATAATCTTTTGCTTATTCATGTTTTGTTCTTCTTCATTAATGGTTGGTTCAGCACTTCCATAATCCGTCATCAAATCCAAAGTTGGGAAACGATAGTTCGACAAACTTAATTTAGGATTGTAGGGCTGTTCTAAATCGCCTTGATACAGTTCATCCTTTTTAGCTTCAATAGAAAAATCTGGTTCTCCATCATTTTTAGAATCACTATCATCATTTAGTTTTCTACCTTCTGCAATCGAAAAACTATCATTTATATCCTCTTCAGGCTCCTCTTCAATGTCATTATCATTTTCGAAATTACTATTCGGTTCATCACTATCAGTATATCCAAAATCTACGACCAGTTCATCCTCTTTGGGAGCATCTTCACTTAAATCAACAACAGTCTGTTCCATTTCTGGTAGTATGGATACCTCATCAGCATCATCTTCTTCAACAACTTCATTAATTGACTCCTCTGCCTCATCAATTATCTTTTCTTTCTTATTTCTTTTAAAGCTCATTTTAGGAAGAAATTCTAAACGAAAAGCCGAACGAATCCAATCAATACAACGAGCACTAAAGTAAATCGAAATACTCAACCCATAAAGTACAATAATCATTATTACCCCTACTTTACCAACTTGATGCTCTAACCAAAGGCTCACACCATAACCATAAAGCCCCCCCAAATAGATAAAGCTATTTTCATAGAACGGCATAAAAACATATGCCAGGAATAAAGATCCCCAGGTTAAAAGTAGAAAAGAGCCGATAAACCATTTCCATAGATTAATATTGAGCGATACACGCATTAAACGTAGACCTAATACACCTAAGAATATTACCACTGCAATAGAGGCTGCACCAAAAGTTCTATTCACTAAATAATTAGCCATTTGAGCTCCTCGTAGACCACCTGCATTATGAATTTCTGCCGAATCATTTGATGCAATATCTGTAGCAGACTCTAACATAGACTGATCTTCCGCACCTGTAAAGAAATAAGATATATATAAAATAAACAGATACAGTGTAAATATAGTAAGTACCAACCCTATAAAAGTCGCGATCTTTTCATTTCGAAAAAAATCAGCTATGCGACTGAAAAAAGGTTTTGTTGTTGGTTTTGATTCTTTTTTCTCTTTTTTAGAAGACATTGTAATGAGGTATTTGAATATTAATGTACAACAAAAGTAAGAAATTATTAATGAGATTCTTTATTTAGACTTAAACAAAATATTCAAATCAATCGATGGCTTCAAATTGGCATAAAGCAACAATGATAAAACTCTTAAAAACAACAAAAGCCGCATTAACTTTATGAAGTAAGCTGAGCTTTGCATCATTACTTTTTCGTACATTTGCAAACAAAACAAGTTTATAAGGAGTAATGAAAACAGAGAATAAAGTAATTTTTAATGCCAACACAATCGAATTTGTTACTGTTGCGGCAGAAACATGCGGTTTTTTCGAGCATGCTGAGAGTCTAGAAAAAGATGAATTTGTGGATAAGTCTTTAAAAATTCTACCTTTATTATACCTAAAAGCACAATTATTACCTAAGTGTGAATTTATTGGCGATGGCTTCTTAGAGAACTATGTATCAGAAGAGACTTACGAAATTCTAAGAATGAATGTAGCTCACCTTTTGGCAGATAAAGACGACTATCTAGAAGTATTCCTTCCTGATATGCAATATAGCGATACACCCTTAAAGAAATGTATTTCGGAAGACATTGCAGATATCTATCAAGATCTTAAAGACTTTATCTTTGTTTTTCAATTGGGTCTAGATGAAACCATGAACGATGCTTTAGTTCGATGCAAACAGAACTTTGAATCTTTTTGGGGACAACGCTTAGTAAATACACTAAGAGCCCTTCATAATGTAAAATACGACACTACAAATAGTCAAGATAACGACGACCTCTTCGATGACGAATCAGGTTACAATTCATCGTTATATTGATCATAACACGAATGTGATGATTATACAAAACAGTATTTCTAAGGAACAACTAAAACAACTTCCACAAGTAAAATATAACGGCGCAATACAAGTTATTCAAACCAAAGCTGCTGCAATTAAAGCACTTCAATATTTGAATAGCCAATCTGTACTTGGTATTGACAGTGAAACTAGACCTGCCTTTGTTAAAGGACGATCATACAAAGTAGCACTACTACAAATATCATCTCAAGAAATCTGTTATTTATTTAGAATAAACAAATTAGGGCTTATACAAGAGTTAATTGACTTGTTAGAAAATCCCAACATACTTAAAATAGGATTGTCTTTAAAAGACGATTTTATGATGCTTAAGAAACGAGCTGCATTTAAACAAGAAGGTTGCATTGATTTACAAGACTACGTAAGACCTTTTGGTATTAAAGATCGTAGTTTACAAAAAATTTACGCAATTCTGTTTAAAGAGAAGATTTCTAAAGCTCAACGTTTGTCAAACTGGGAAGCTACAGAATTAACCGACCCGCAACAAAAATATGCAGCAATTGATGCTTGGAGCTGTGTTAAGATCTACAATTTTTTAGAAGATCTTAAAAAAACTGGCAACTACGAAATAGCCGTAACTCCAGAAGAAGAAACAAAATAGAAAAGTTATTATTACACGAATATATAATATGGCGAATCATAAAGTTTATTTAAAAGCGAAAAAGGAACAATCATTGTATCGTTTTCACCCTTGGATTTTCTCTGGAGCAATTGCAAAATTTGAGACAGACCCAGAAGAAGGTGATTTAGTGGACGTCTATACGACTAATAAAGAGTTCATTGCAAGAGGACATTATCAAATTGGTAGTATTGCCGTACGAGTTTTAAGTTTCGACGAGAACGAAATTATTGACAATTCTTATTGGGAAAAAAGAATTTCAACTGCCTACGAAATGCGCAAAGCTATTGGTTTAGCCAACAACCCAGAGAATAACACATATCGCTTAATTCATGGAGAAGGAGATTTCCTACCAGGACTTATTGTTGATGTGTATAATGAAACTGCAGTAGTTCAAGCACACTCGGTAGGTATGCACTTTTCTCGCATGATTATTGCAGAAACAATTATTAAAGTGATGCAAGGTGTTGTCAAAAACATCTACTACAAATCGGAAACTACCCTTCCGTTCAAAGCAAACCTTGATCCTGTTGATGGATTCATTATTGGTGGCGATAAAAACAATTTCGCACTAGAAAATGGTCTAAAATTCCAAGTAGACTGGCTAAAAGGGCAAAAAACAGGATTCTTCGTTGACCAAAGAGACAACCGTGCATTATTAGAAAAATATGCGAAAGACAAATCTGTCTTAAACATGTTCTGTTATACTGGTGGGTTCTCTTTTTATGCAATGAGAGGAAATGCTAAGCTAGTGCACTCGGTAGATAGTTCTGCTAAAGCCATTGATCTTACAAACGAAAATATTGAGCTTAATTTCCCTGGAGATAAAAGACATGAGTCTTTTGCAGATGACGCTTTCAGATATCTAGACCGAATGGGTGGAGAATATGACTTAATTGTCTTGGACCCTCCTGCATTTGCTAAACATCGTCAAGCTTTAAGAAATGCACTTCAAGGATATCGTAAGATTAATGCAAAAGCATTTGAGAAAATTAAACCTGGTGGCATTTTGTTTACCTTCTCTTGTTCTCAAGTAGTTAGTAAAGAAGACTTTAGAACCATGGTATTCTCCGCTGCTGCAATGTCTAAACGTAAAGTTAGAATTTTGCACCAACTGACTCAACCTGCCGACCATCCTGTAAGTATATATCATCCGGAAGGAGAATACTTAAAAGGATTGGTATTATTCGTTGAGTAATTATTAAAAACTTTTAATAACGTTAAGCCGCGTTAAAGATAAGGTCTAATCCTGAATAATATTTGGATTTATTTCCGATGAAGCATACATTTGTACTGTGTTTTTCATGGTATTAGATTTAAGGTTAATAAAGATTGGTTGTCGCGATGACAATCAATTTTTTTTTGCCCCTATCTCTCAGATTCAAACACACGCTAGACACTTCTATATCCCCTTTTTTCATCTCCCTTAGAAAAGCGTGTCTCCTTTCAAAGAGACCTCAGTCTTCATAGTAAGAGAACTCACCCTTCATTCAAAGACAAAAAACTCTTTTGGAACACAATACTTTTATTTCCACTAAAACTTATAAAGATTCGTTGATAACACCATAAATCATTTCGTTTATCGGATTGAAAAGAAATGAACCAAGTATCTGTTAAAATAGCCTCCATCCCTATTAAAAGAGTCATAAAACAAGGCTATTTTAAATATTTGGCTAATTTTGTAAGAACAAAAAAAAATCATTAACTAAAATCATATTATGGATATAAAGTATCGCCTAACGATCATGAACTTCATCCAATACGCCGTTTGGGGAGCATGGTTAATTTCTTTTGGAGGATACCTAGGTGGAGAACTAAACTTCACAGGAAAAGAAATTGGTAGTTTTTACGCAACTATGGGAATTGCATCCTTATTTATGCCTGCTATTACAGGTATTATTGCAGACAAATGGATTCCTGCACAAAAACTACTATCAATCTGTCACATTATTTCCGCAGTGCTACTATATTTAGCCTCTTTTCAAACAGAATACTCCACACTATATCCTTTGATGCTAGCTAGTGTGTGTTTTTATATGCCAACCATAGCCTTATCAAATTCTGTTGCATACAACGCTTTAAACAAAGCTAATTTAGATACAGTTAAGGCTTTCCCACCAATTCGAGTTTGGGGAACTGTAGGGTTTATATGTGCTATGAATATTGTGGGGTTCTTAGAATACGATAAATCAAGCAAACAACTCGTTTTTGCTGCGATTCTTGGTTTGATCCTTGCCGCATATACTTTTACACTTCCAAATTGCCCTGTAGCAACAAAAGAAGAACAAAAAGCGATGAAAGATCCTTTCGGACTAAAAGCTTTCGCACTTTTCAAACAACGAAAAATGGCTGTATTCTTCATTTTTTGTATGTTACTTGGAGCATCTCTTCAGATTACAAATGCATTTGCAAACGGATACCTAACAGATCACTTCGGTAAAATGTTAGAATTCCAGGACACATTTGGAGTTAAACATGCTAACACGCTGATATCACTTTCACAAGTATCGGAAACTCTTTGTATTTTACTTATTCCATTCGCCTTAAGAAAATTTGGAATTAAGCAAGTAATGCTAATTAGTATGGGGGCTTGGGTACTTCGCTTTGGCCTATTAGGTCTAGGTGATCCTGGTAATGGTGTCTGGATGCTAATCTTAAGTATGCTAGTATATGGTGTAGCATTCGACTTCTTCAATATTTCAGGCTCTCTATATGTTGATCAAGAAACAAATCACAACATGCGTTCAAGCGCACAAGGGCTATTTATGATCATGACCAATGGTTTTGGTGCTATTATTGGTTCTTATGCAGCTGGATACATTGTTGATACCTACAAATGGCCGAATGCTTGGTTCATATTTGCAGGTTATGCGTTAGTAGTGGCTATTTTATTTGCATTTATGTTTAAATATAAACATACTCCAGAAGCTGATGCAAAAAAAGTCTAGTCGGTCTAAATTAAATGAATATTATGGATAAAGAAATTGAGCTTAATGTAAAACAAGTATTCGAAAGTCAAACTAAGCCAGGTATCTTTGGTGTTATATTAGAAGATAAAAATACACCACCTAAGCAGATACCACTGGTAATAGGTGAAAAAGAGGCACATGCTATTTATTGTGCAATCAATAAAATCTTACCAACTCGCCCACTTACCCATGACTTAATGGTTTCTTGTTTTGATTTTGCCAATCTTGATATTCTTAAAATATTAATATACAAAATGGATGTGGGAGTTTATTACTCCTACATCTACATTAAACATGAAGACGAGTTTACTAGAATAGACTCGCGAACATCGGATGCAATAGCACTTGCACTAAGAACAAATTCTCCTATCTTCATCTTAGAAGATTTGCTAAATCGAGAATGTGTAGAACAAGTTGTTAGAAATGACGATCTATCAACTCTCACTAAAGAATTGGAAGAGGAATTAGAGCAACACAACATCCAAAAAGAAACATTACAAAAAAAACTTAAAGAAGCTGTTGAGAAAGAGGACTATGAGTTGGCCTCAATCTTAAGAGATAAAATTGCTGAATTAGATTAACTATGCCTATTTTTTACTGTCCTGAAATTCTTAAAAGTGAGCTTCCTGCAGAAGAGGCTGCTCACTGTTCACGCGTACTGCGTCTTAAAGAGGGTGATGAAATTCAACTTGTAGATGGAGTTGGCCAGTTTTATGATGCCAAAATCACATTAGCTACAAATAAAAAATGCCTCTTTGAAATCGTTAAAACCGAGAAAGTAGAAAGACCTAATTACTATGTTCACCTGGCCATGGGACCAACCAAGAACATGGATAGAAACGAATGGGTAGCAGAAAAAAATACAGAAATTGGTATGGACGAAATCACATTTTTAAAATGCCGATTTTCAGAGCGGAAAATAATTAAAGAAGACCGTATAGAAAAGATATTAGTTTCAGCCATGAAGCAATCAAAACATGCCTATCTACCCAAACTGAATGAAATGACAGAATTCAATAAATTTGTTTGTCAACCTTTCGATGGCCAAAAATTCATTGCACACTGTTATAAGGATGATAAACGCTCATTGAAAAATACCTATATACCAGGTCAAAATGCACTTATATTAATTGGCCCTGAAGGAGATTTCAGTCCAGAAGAAGTAGAATTAGCACTACAAAATGGATTTATACCAATCAGCTTAGGTGAAAGTAGACTAAGAACTGAGACAGCGGCTGTTTTTGCTGTATCTACGATTAATATTATTAATCAAGCATAGATATATTTCTGTAATAAAAACGGACGATAATGGTTTTTAAATTGTATTTTTACAAGCAATATTTAAAACAAAAACCTAAAGATTAAGAGTTTATCTTAATAATAATTTCACACGATATGAGAAAAATTATCAACTCTATGAATGTAACGCTGTTAGTTTTACTAGCAATTGCGTTTACTGCTTGTAACGAGCAAAAATCTAAATCTAAAACCAATTTAAACCATGTAGCAGCAACGGAACAATCCTTTGTGATTGAAGTGGCGGCTGGTCAGCTAATTGAAAAATCGAACATTCTAAATCTACTTTCTAAAACTAGAATCGATGAAATTTTCGAATCGGCAAAAAGAAACAACCAAGAAGTAGCAGCTCGTAACTTTCTAGACTTCAAGAATGGAGCTGTAGATTACAATAGTCGCATATACATCGTAGCAAATGCTACTGAAGAAAAAGTAGTAATCAATGGTAATATCAAAGACTATAATAAATTTAATGAAGCTATACTAAATATTGTGGAAACTGAAGAATTAGCTTCTCCTAAAGAATTTGCTCAAAATTACAAACTAATAAGCGATAGTGATGTATCTCTTATTTATAATAAAGAACATTTTATTATTGCATTAGGCATAAATAATACTGACGAGCTTACCACACTGATTAATCCTAAAACAACACTGGCTCAAATGCCTTATGTAGAACATTTAGACTTAATCAAAAATGACGTTATAGCTTTTGGTAGTGCCAAAGGATTAATCCAACTGTACCAACACAGCCTAAAAGATGTAAACCTACAGATGCTTTATGACATCATACCAGAGTCAATACTTAACGATTTGTACGCAGGAGTTAACATCTCATTTGAAAAAGGTAAAATAGTCTCTCAATCGGTAATTATTCCAGCTACTGAAACCTGTAAAAAAGAATACGAGGAGTTTGTTTCTGTAACTAAGACATCAGACAAATTCAACAAATACATTTCAGACAATGCACTTGTAGCAGGTATTCAAAATCTAAAAGGAAGTCTATTGGCTAAGTATTACGAAAGCATTTTAAATAATCTTTCTGATGATAGCTTATCCTATTCAGACAAAATGATGATTGAACGCATTATTGGACTTTTCAGTAAAATTGAAGGTGATATTGCTTACACAGTCAATAGCGCCGAGGTTAGTCTATTTGGAGTAAATGCCGATTATTCTGTGTTTATTGAAACTAAAGATACTACACTTTACAGCGAAGTTAAAGACCTTATTGGTCAATCGGGACTAGCTATTCAAAGCCTTGGTGACAACAAGTTTTCTATTTCAAATATGGGCATGAAAGTTTTCTTTGAATATAAAGATAATTGCCTGCGTATCTCTTCAAATGAGGATAACAAAGAAATAACTCCTAATATTAGCAAAGCTAGATATTATAAAGGAGAGCAAGATTATGGTTTCTTCGTTATTGACCTGAAAAAAATTGCAGAAATGCCTATGGTTCAACAAGGTTTAATGATGATTGGTGGTCGAGGAACAAATGCTGTAAATCTCCTTGATTACTTCAAGGTAACTGCTTCAAGCAAATACAAAAGCCAAATGGAACTTAATTTAAACAACAGCTCTCTAAATAGTTTAGAGCTAATTGTAAAAAATGCACTCGAAATCATGGGAGAATAATTCTAACATGAAAATATACACATCATATAAGCCATTGCTGTAAAGTAATGGCTTATGTGTTTAATTTAAAATATAACTAAACTAACTTCAACTACTGAATAATGAAAAAAATAAAACTAACACTTGTATTCATTCTTTTAGCATGTGTAAATTTTACATATGCTGGAACTAATAAATATGATTTAACCCAACATATCCCAATCACAAACTCTAGCGACTGGGTATTTGAGTTTAGTATGGGCGATTTGATTAATAAATCTCAAATCAATGAAACTTATGGAGCACTTATAAACAATGAACTTAATGGGTTTTCTACTATAAGTAACTTATTAATTGAATCGAACAATGAATATGTAGATTTTCAATCTAAGACTTATGCGATCATGCATAACCAAGTTGAACAATACAACGGTCTAGATTCGAAAGGGATAAGCTTCTATGTAGGTATTAAAAACCATGCTAAATTCGACCAACTGGTTCAACAAGTAGTAAAAACTAATGGTTATCAAGAATATAGCAACAAAGCATTAGCTGGGTATAAAGTATTTACCAATAAAAAGGAGACACTACTCTATAATCAACATCAAGCTATATTTGTTGTAAACATTAAACCAGAGGAACCTCTAATGTTGGAAATTATATCTCCAACATTTACGTTAGCTCAAAGTGACTTTGCTAAACGATTAAATAACAAAAAGGCTGATATTAGCATCATCGCAAGTATGGCCCTATTTAATAATTCAGAATTTACGAAAGCTTCAAAAACAATATTAGGAGTAGACATAAACCAAATTGCCTTCGATAAGGTATATGCTAATATTAATTTCAGCTTTTTAAAAGGAAAACTAGAAATGGAATCAGAGCTGTTTTCCGATAGTAAAAAAGATTTAAATGAAATTGCAAAGCTATTTATATTTGCCAAGAAGAGTAATAAAAAATTAGTAAATTACATTAGTGACAAGAACTTTATGTCGCTTAATTTTGCACTTGATGGTGTAAAATTAGCTAAAACTCTATCACAGCTGAACAAAGATGTTATTAAGCCAAGTAATGCAAGATTAATACAGAATTCAATTGAATATCTAAACCAAATCGATGGTGAAGTTGCTTTTTCATTAGAAGATTTAGCTTTCAATGGTTTCGTTCCGGATGTTGATTTTAAAGCTCTAGCAGTAGTTGAAAACAGCAATTTATTCAACCTTATCCAAGATAGATTTAAATCGAAATATGAGAAGCTAAACGATAAACTAATCGTATTTAAAATTAGCTCCTTTGCAAACGTGTACGTAGGTCAAAAAAATGATTTATTTTATGTAACTACCAACCAAGATTTTGCAGAAAACCCAATAAAGGTAAAACCTAACATCAAAAAAGCAAGGTATTATAAAGGGAAACAAGACTATGGGTTTGGCGTATTTGATTATAAAGAGATCGCAAAGAACAAAGCTATTAGACAAATCTTAACCATGTCTTACGACAAAAATAAAATTAGAATGATTCAAGAAGTGGATAATGTAAAAGTTAGTCACTCTGAACTACTGAAAGGTAAAATTGAAATAGAACTAAATGATAAGAATAAAAATGCACTCGAATTCTTTATGAGTTTCTTGGCTGACTTATAAGTTCTATATTTTAGAGAATAATAAAACAAAAAGCTCCAAACAGATATACTGTTTGGAGCTTTTTTATGCGAACAAATAAAGAGGTTGTTTATAAATAAACGCAGTATACCTATTATTATACTCCCTTAAACTATGAACATGCAATCTTGAGTAATCAGCTATATGCAGCTAGTATACATTGATATTATAAAACAACAAGGGTTCTATTCATAACTGAATAGAACCCTTGAAATATATTTGTGGGATACCCCAATAATTTACTTAATAAAGAAACGAAGAATGTCGTTTAGGTTAGCCCAAATTAATAGCGTAAATAGAATAACCATACCTACTATTTGTGCACGTTCCAAAAACTTATCACTAGGTTTACGGCGAGTAATCATTTCATATAGCAAGAAGAATACGTGTCCACCATCCAATGCTGGAATAGGTAGAAGATTCATAAATGCTAAGATAATTGATAACAATGCAGTCATATTCCAAAATGCATACCAATCCCACTGTGAAGGAAAGAAGTTACCAATAGCAACAAAACCACCCAATTGCTTAACCCCTTCTTTCGAAAATACATGTTTCATACTATTTGCATAGTTCTTTAATGTATTAACTCCTAAGCTAGCTCCTGCGGGAATTGAAGCTGCAAAAGTATAATCCTGTTTTTGAACGGGAATATCATTAACTGGATAAAAACCTACATGACCTAAAGAATCTAATTGCATTGGAAAATTTAATAATTCTCCATCTCTTGCAACAGAAAGGCTAATCTCATTGATTTGATTCGCATGCACATCTTTGAGCGTATTTATCACAGCACTCCATGAATCTACAGTTGTACCGTTAATAGCCATAATGCTATCTCCAACTTGTACACCTTCAGCTTTAGCGATTGAACCTTCTTGGAATGAACCAACTTTTGAAGAGTATCTAATTCTCGCAAGAGGTGCCCCCTCTGCTAAGAGATGTTGCATTAAGTCTTTTGGAATATAAACAGAAGCTTCTTTTCCATTACGTAATACAGCAACTTGTCTTGCTTCAACAATAGCCGAAACAACTTCAGGACCATATTTACCGAAAGGAACACCATCTGCAGATAATAAAATATCTCCATCTTCAAATCCTGCATCTAAAGCTGCTTTTGAGAACTCCATGCCATGCGTTATCTCTGTCGTCTGCACATAAGTTTCACCCCATGTAAACAGAATCATAGCATAAATGAATAGTGCTAACACAAAGTTAAACAACACCCCACCGATCATGATGAATAAACGTTGCCAAGCTGGTTTAGAACGAAACTCCCATGGTTGAGGTTCTTGCTTCATTTGTTCGGTATCCATCGACTCATCGATCATACCAGATATTTTACAATACCCACCCAGCGGCAACCAACCAACCACATACTCAGTATCGCTGTTTTTGGGTTTGTATTTAAAAAGTTTAAACCAAGGATGGAAGAATACACAGAATGTTTCCACACGCACTTTAAAGAGGCGAGAAAACAAGAAGTGCCCTCCTTCATGGACTATCACTAAGAGAGATAAACTCATCATTAGCTGTAAGGCCTTTATTAAAAATGTCTCCATTATATATTCAATTTATTTGTTTCTAGTTTTATTTACTTGATAAATTCTGTTGCCAAAATTCGAGTAATCTTATCTGTTTGAACATAGTCTTCATAACTAGGGTTAGCTACAAAATCGACCTTATTCATGCAAGCTTCAATCACATCACTCATCGGCAAGAAGCCAATTTTATCTTTCAAAAATGCATCAACGACTATTTCATTTGCTGCATTTAAGATACAAGGCATATTTCCCCCTTTACGAATAGCATCAAATGCAAGTCCTAAATTTTTAAAACGATTCATATCAGGCTCTTCAAATGTGAAAGTAGAGAACTTAGCGAAATCTAGTTTTTCAACAGTCGAAGTTAGACGATCTGGGTAAGTAAAAGCATACTGGATTGGTGTACGCATATCGGGCATACCCAACTGTGCTTTAATTGATCCATCTCTAAACTGTACCATCGAGTGAATAATAGACTGCGGATGTACAACAACTTGAATGTCGTCTGGTTCAACACCAAACAACCATTTAGCTTCAATCATTTCAAATCCCTTGTTCATAAGTGATGATGAATCGATTGTTACTTTATTCCCCATATCCCAGTTCGGATGCTTTAATGCCTCGTTTTTGGTAACATGTTGTAATTTATCAAATGGAGTTGTACGGAAGGGACCACCAGACGCGGTTAGAAGAATTTTATCGATTTCATTGTTGAATTCTCCAACTAAGCACTGGAATATTGCCGAATGTTCAGAGTCAACAGGAAGAATAGGAGTTTGGTATTCTTGTGCCAAGCGAGTAATCAGCTCACCCGCAACAACCAAAGTCTCTTTGTTTGCTAGAGCAATTACTTTTCTAGCTTTAATGGCTTCTATTGTCGGTTGCAAGCCTGAATAACCAACCATTGCAGTTAAAACAAGATCAATCGGCTCTGCAGTTACTACTTGAGCAATAGCATCCGATCCTGCATAAACTTTAATAGGATATTCTTTCAAAGCATCCTTTAAATACGTGTAATGAGTCTCATTAGCAATTACAACCACATCGGGTTGGAATTTTCTAGCTTGCTGAATCAAATCATCAACACGATTATTTGCTGTTAAAGCATAAACCTGAAATTTATCTGGGTGCTCTTCTATAACTGCTAGAGCTTGAGTTCCTATTGAACCAGTAGAGCCTAGAATAGCTATTTGTTTGCGTTTAATATCATTCATAATATAGCATTTTGCACTCTAGCTTTCACTTACATACTGCTAGAGAGCTTCAAATCACCGATTCCTACAAATGTAGAAACATGCATATACAAAAAAAGTTAGTGCACAAAGATAATCATTTATGCACTAACTTTCCTATTTTATTTAGAATCATTTCAAGGTGACTAAAGCGAGAGTAAACCCTCTGGAATCACCATTTTAATTTGACTTTTTTCGTCATCAATCCATTCAATTAATTCTTCTTGAACTGGAATAAGAATTTCCTCTCCATTATATTCAACAGCAAAAAGCGTATTCATAGTTGATTCATCAACATCTAAAATTCTTCCTACAAGAACATCATGTTGATCTACTAATACGAAATCTTTAAAAGCATCCCACGAGTAATTTCCCACCTCTTCGGTAGAAACATCACCTATCTGTTTTTGCTCCAGATATGCATCTAGTTTCACAAACTTTTCGGCAGCCGTATCTTCGTCAATGTCTTCTAGCTTTATGAACATAGCCTCATTCGATTTGAATCGATACGATTCAATGAAAAAAGGGACAAATATCCCATCCATCTTACATATAATGTATTCTGGATCAACAGAATCGAACAAATCGTTTTGGAGAACCAATGTCACTTCACCTTTAATTCCATGAGTTTTGGTAAAACTTCCAATCTTTAGAACATCTTCACTTTTTATCATATACGTGTAATTCTTGCTCCAATTGCATTTAAACGCGCTTCAATATCTTGATAACCACGGTCAATTTGTTCAATATTGTGAATTCGGCTGATACCTTTAGCACTCATTGCTGCAATTAACAAAGCAATACCTGCACGAATATCAGGAGAAGTCATGTTACCTCCTTTAAGTTGGAAGTTCTTATTGTGTCCATTGACAACTGCACGGTGTGGATCACACAATATGATTTGTGCACCCATATCAATCAATTTATCAACAAAGAACAAGCGACTTTCAAACATCTTTTGGTGAATCAATACACTTCCCTTTGCCTGAGTAGCCACAACTAACAACACACTCAAAAGGTCGGGAGTTAATCCTGGCCAAGGAGCGTCAGAAATAGTCATAATTGAACCATCAATAAAGGTATCAATCTCATAATTCTCTTGAGCAGGCACAAAAATATCATCACCTTGTTGCTCAATTTTTATTCCTAAACGTTTAAAACTATCCGGAATAACACCTAGATTATCGTAAGAAACATTTTTTATCGTTATTTCGCTACCAGTCATAGCAGCCATACCAATAAATGAACCAATTTCAATCATATCAGGAAGAACAGTATGATCAGTACCACCCAGAGATTCTACACCTTCAATCGTCAATAGGTTTGAAGCAATACCTGTTATTTTAGCACCCATACGATTCAACATTTTACAAAGTTGTTGTAAGTAAGGTTCGCAAGCAGCATTATAGATAGTTGTAACCCCTTTTGCCAAAACAGCAGCCATTACAATATTGGCAGTACCAGTAACAGAAGCCTCATCAAGAAGCATGTTTGTACCCACCAAACCATCAGCAGTCAATTCATATAAGCCATCCGATTCGTTTAATTCAAATCGACCGCCCAATTTTTGAATACCAATGATATGAGTATCTAACCTACGTCTTCCAATTTTATCGCCTCCTGGCTTAGAAATAACAGCTTTACCAAAACGAGCAACCAACGGGCCGATAAGCATTACCGAACCTCGTAAACTTGAACATTTTTTCAAGAAGTCATCACTAACTAGATAATCTAAATTCACATTTTTAGCCTCAAAGCTATATGTATTTACACCTTCTTTGGAAACGGCAACACCCATTTCACGAACAAGTTGAATTAGATTATTTACATCTAAGATATCTGGAATATTATGAATTGTTACTTTTTCGGGAGTCAACAAAGTAGCACAGATAATTTGTAACACTTCGTTTTTAGCACCTTGTGGGTGTATTTCTCCTTTAAGTTTGTGACCACCTTCAATAACAAATGAAGCCATATTTATTTTGTATTTTAAGTTCTATATTTATTTAATTCAACTATAAATATAGAAACATTAATCATAATCGAGAAAGTTTAATGCTTATGATTTCTTCTCGGGTTGTTTCTAGTATTTTTATGTCTAACAGGATGTTGTTGTACTTGACGAGTATTCATGTTCATCAAAGCCAATACATCTTCGGTCAGACTTAATCTTCCTCTTGACAATTCTCTTAAGTCTGAATTAATAATATCGTCATCTACAGAATCACGATTCCAAGCTAAGAAATCTTTTCTCATGTGATTCGCAATAAGAGCGACCAATTGGTTTTTCTCATCTCCTTCTTCAAATTCTATTGCTTTATCCACTAATTTCTCAATGGTTTTGCCATAATATCTGAAACGAATTCTGTTTTGAGGATAAGGTATACGATCCGGGAAAGTATTTAAGCTGTCTTTTTTAACAACTTCATAAGGATAATCAATATCCAAACTAAAATTAGCCATTATTGATAAATGGTCCCATAGTTTATGTTTGAAGTCGGGAACATCACGCAAATGAGGGAACATATTTCCCATTACATCAATAATTGTGCTAGCACAACGTTGACGTTCTTCTTTACTTTCTAAGGTTAAGGCATAGTTTACCATATTTTGAATGCTACGACCATACTCTGGCAATGGCATTCTCTTCTGTTGCGTATTATATTCCATACAATCCTTTCAATTCTTTTTAATTATTATAATAATTTCTTTTTAGGTATTGTAGCTACAAACTCTTTCAAATAGAAAGGTTCAAAATAAGCTACATCAGCGAAATCTGCATCAATAAATGCACGCTCACCTAAAGGTCCCATCATTCTTGCTAATGGATGAATGTCATCAATAAAGTGCGCATTAGGGTGTGTAATTTTCTCTTTGCACTTATTGGCTCCATTACCAAAGAAATAGACCGGTTGTTTATCTAAAAACTCGATGTAAGAGTCCTCGTCAATGATATCGGCAGAAATAGGTTTAACTTCATTCAAGGCTCTATCATAGATAGCCGAATAAACCTCCATACGTCTAGCATCAATCATTGGACAAATGAGGGCATCTTCGGGAAGTTCTTGGTAAAGTAGAACTGGTACACTCAATACTTTCAAAGTAGGCAAAGCTATTAGTGGAATGTTTCGTCCATAACAAATACCTTTAGCCATAGAAACACCAATTCGAAGGCCCGTATATGAGCCAGGACCGCAGCTTACAGCAACAGCATCTAAAGGAATTCCATGACTATCTACAAAAGCGAGAGCTTCATCTACAAAAACGCCTAATAAAGTGGCGTGAGATGGACCATTATATTCAGTTTTATCGAATAATATATCAGTCTCTTGACTTACTGCAACTGAACAGACAGTAGTAGAGGTTTCAATGTGTAAAATACACGACATAACAATCAATTTAATAATAGACAAAGATAGCTCATAATTACGAAAAAACAGCTATTTTTGCCTAAAACAACATCACTATGATACAATCAATGACTGGCTATGGCAAAGTAATTGCCTCATTGCCCGACAAAAAAATTACTATAGAAATAAAATCTTTAAATAGTAAATCTCTCGATCTTTCAACTCGCATTGCCCCTGCATACAGAGAAAAAGAGATTGAAATAAGAAAGATTATAGGAGAACAATTGTCACGAGGAAAAGTTGATTTTAACTTATGGATTGATAAAGAAGATTTATCTGAGACCGCTGTTACAATTAACCAAGCACTTGTTGAAGGCTATTATAAGCAAATTAATTCAATTTCTCAAAATTTAAACATACCTCTTCCTGCAGATTGGTTTACAACACTGCTTCGTATGCCAGAAGTTCTGTCTAAACAAGAAATTCAAGAAGTTACTGAAGATGAATGGGCTATAGTACACCAAGGTATACTTGAAGCTATTGAGCATTTAACAACTTTCAGAGCACAAGAAGGTGCTGCTTTAGAGGCTAAATTCGAACAAAACATCAATAAAATTGATGAATTGTTAGTAGAAATAGAACCATTCGAGAAAGAACGAGTTGAAAAAGTAAGAGAAAAAATAACAGATGCTTTAGAAAAATCACTAGAAGTTGATTACGACAAAAATCGTTTAGAGCAAGAACTTATTTTCTACATTGAGAAGCTAGACGTAAACGAAGAAAAGCAACGTCTAAAAAATCACCTTACCTATTTCACTTCTACTGTTAGTGGTCCTGAAGGCCAAGGGAAAAAACTAGGTTTCATTGCACAAGAGATTGGTCGTGAAATCAACACACTAGGTAGTAAATCGAACCACGCAACAATGCAAAAAATTGTGGTTATGATGAAAGACGAGCTAGAGCAAATTAAAGAACAAGTATTGAACGTATTATAAGAATGGCAGGAAAATTGATCATATTCTCGGCACCTTCGGGCTCTGGGAAATCAACAATCATCAATCACCTTTTAACAAAAGATTTGAATTTATCATTCTCTATATCTGCAACCAGCAGACAGCCTAGAGGTGAAGAGAAGCATGGTATTGAATATTATTTCTTATCTCCTGAAGAATTCAGAACAAGAATTGAAAACGAAGAATTCTTAGAATATGAAGAAGTATATACCGACCGTTTTTACGGCACATTAAAATCGGAAGTAGATAACAATCTTGCTAAAGGTTTAAATGTCGTACTTGACATTGATGTGAAAGGCGGTATGAATATTAAAAGACAATATGGCAAACAGGCACTTGCTGTATTTATTCAACCACCATCAATTGAAGAGTTAGAAAAACGCTTAATTAGTAGAGCAACCGACTCTTCTGAAGTTATCCAGCAAAGAATAAACAAAGCCGAAGAGGAATTACAATATTCTTCTAAATATGATGTCGTTATCGTAAATGATGATTTAGAGAAGGCACAAGAAGAAGCTTTCAAAGTCATTTTTGACTTCTGTAAATAATACAATTTAAAGGAATATATAAACCTCAGTAGTGATTACACTATTGAGGTTTTCAGTAAAATAAAATGAAGAAGAAAGTTGCTTTATATGGCGGATCATTTAACCCAATACACATTGGACACCTTGCTCTCGCAAATTTCATTTGTGAAGAAGGCATTGTTGATGAGTTATGGTTTGTATTATCGCCAGAAAATCCTCTAAAAAAAGAGATTAATTTATTGGATGAAAACCAACGCTTTGAAATGGTACAACTTGCTATTCAAGGTTATCCAAAATTTAAAGCTTCCAACTTTGAGTTTCACCTCCCTCGCCCTTCCTATACAATAAATACACTCCATGCATTAAATGATAAATTCCCAGACACAGACTTTTATGTAATTATAGGAGCTGATAATTGGAGCTTATTCGACAAGTGGAAATCTGCTGATGAGATAATAAATAACTACCACCTTTTAATTTATCCTAGAAGTGGTTATCCAATAAACAGTAGCACATTGCCCCAAACAGTCCAATACTTAGACAGCCCTGAAATAGAAGTAAGTTCTACGTTTATTCGCAATAGCATCAAAGAAGGTAAAAACTATTGCTATTTTATGCACCCAGCAGTCTGTTCATACATCCAAAAGAACAAGCTTTATAGGTAAATAAATATTACAATGAATACAATTAAAACAAACTCACCATATGCTTGGGTATTAGCTTCAAGACCCAAAACATTATCTGGAGCATTGGTTCCAGTAATTATTGGCACATCATTGGCCTATCTACACGGACAATTTCAATTTGTACCCGCATTAATTTGTGGATTATTTGCATGTCTAATGCAGGTTTTAGCCAACTTTATAAATGATTACTTTGACTTTATCAAAGGAACCGATCGCGAAGATAGATTAGGACCTGAGCGTGCATGTGCTCAAGGTTGGATAACAGCCAATGCCATGAAAGGAGGAATCATCGTTACCACTATTCTAGCTTGTGCAATAGGATCTCTTCTGCTTTTATACGGTGGTTGGCAATTAATTGTTGTAGGTGTTCTTTGCGTTGTTTTTGCTTTTGCCTATACAACAGGTCCCTATCCACTATCCTACCATGGATATGGCGATTTACTCGTCTTGATATTTTTCGGATTTGTACCAGTTGGTGGAACTTACTATGTTCAAACTTTATCGTTCAATGCAGATGTAGTCATAGCTTCGTTGGTATGTGGGCTAGTCATCGATACACTATTAATCGTTAATAATTACAGAGATTATGTACAAGATCAAATTAGTGGTAAACGCACAATCATTGTACGCTTTGGCAAACAATTTGGAGAACGACTCTACCTATTTGTTGGATTAATTGCAGCAATTCTTCCTTTGTATTATATACAAGATGGGTACTTCTTTGCCGCATTGCTTCCGCTACTATATATCGTAAAACACTTTAAGGTATATCAAGAAATGAAAGAAATTAAAACAGGCAAAGCTTTAAATGGAATTTTAGGAAAAACCTCCGCCAATATACTTATATTAGGTGTTTTAGTTTCACTTGGACTAATCTTAAGTGCTTAACCTGCCAACTCGACAACTTCCAAATCTTTAAATTCCCCCTTATCAATAGTGAACCGAACCATTGTGCGTACTTTGTGAAACCCTGAAATTCCTGCTGCCCCTGGATTAATATGCAACATATTCAACGTTTTGTCAAATTGCACTTTTAGAATATGAGAATGACCACTAATAAAAAGAGTTGGTGGTTTTATAAATAACGTATTTCGAATAGATGAATCGTATCTACCTGGATATCCGCCAATATGCTTCATAAGCACATCTGCACCATCGACCTGAAAACGGTTCACTTCAGGATAAACTGAACGGATATCCTGTCCATCAATATTCCCATAAACAGCCCTAACTTTAGCAAATTCAGCTAGTTTATCAGTAATAGCTATTGAACCGATATCACCTACATGCCATATCTCATCACAATCGGCAAAGTAGCTAATGTATTTATCATCCCAATAACCATGTGTATCAGATAGTATTCCTATTCGAGTCATTCTTTATTATTTTTAGTGTAACGAAATTAGAATGTTTCACTCAAATTGCAAAGCAGATACGATAATAGTTACTAATCTCAACTCATTTAACACATTATAAGTTTATCATTTGGGCAATACATTTAACGAATCGTAAATAAACTTTATATTTGCACCTCATTTAAATATATAATATGATTTCTGTAGATGGACTAGCCGTAGAGTTTGGTGGTACCGCACTCTTTAAAGACATATCGTTTGTAATCAATCCAAATGACCGAATTGCATTGATGGGTAAAAATGGAGCGGGTAAATCGACCTTGCTTAAAATCCTATCGGGACAACGAGAAGCAACTCGTGGTCGTGTTTCGGCACCTAAAGACTGTACAATAGCCTATCTTCCTCAACACCTTATGATTGAAGATGGAAGGACTGTCTATGAGGAAACTGCACAAGCTTTCGCTAATATTCATGAGATGGAGGCAGAAATAGCTTCTTTAAATGATCAACTCGCTACTCGAACAGATTACGAAAGTGATGAGTATATGCAAATCATTGAACGAGTTTCTACACTTAGTGAAAAATTCTATACGATTGAAGAAATCAATTACGATGAAGATATCGAAAAAACCCTACTTGGATTAGGTTTTAAAAGATCAGATTTTCATCAACCTACCAACGAATTTAGTGGTGGTTGGAGAATGCGTATTGAGCTAGCCAAACTTTTGCTAAAAAATCCAGATGTTCTTCTACTTGATGAACCTACCAATCACCTAGATATTGAATCGATTCAATGGTTAGAAGAGTTCCTTATTAATAGCTCTAAGGCTGTAGTTGTAATTAGCCATGACCGTAAGTTTGTCGACAACATCACAACTAGGACACTAGAGGTAACAATGGGCAAAATCTACGACTACAAAGTGAACTACTCTGCTTATCTAGAATTACGCAAAGAACGAAGAGAGCAACAATTAAAAGCTTACGAAGAGCAACAAAAGTTTATAGCAGAGACAACTGACTTTATAGAACGCTTTAAAGGAACCTATTCTAAAACTCTTCAAGTACAAAGTAGAGTTAAAATGCTTGACAAATTAGAACTTGTAGAGGTAGATGAAATTGACACATCTTCTATTCGTCTTCGTTTCCCACCTTCCCCTCGTTCTGGCTCTTATCCTGTTTTGATGGAGGATGTTGCGAAAAGTTATGATGAACACTTAGTATTCAAAAATGCTAATTTAACCATTGAACGTGGGGATAAACTTGCATTTGTTGGAAAAAATGGAGAAGGTAAGTCTACAATGGTAAAGTGTATCATGAAGGAAATAGAACATGATGGCACATTAACCTTAGGACATAATGTTAAAATTGGGTACTTCGCACAAAACCAAGCATCACTACTAGATGGAGAATTGACAGTTTTCCAAACCATTGACGATGTAGCGGTTGGCGAAATAAGAAATAAAATCAAAGATTTACTCGGAGCTTTCATGTTTGGAGGTGAAGAATCAACTAAGAAAGTCAAAGTTTTATCAGGTGGTGAACGTACTCGTTTAGCATTGCTTAAACTTTTGCTAGAACCCGTAAACTTATTGATTCTCGATGAGCCCACTAACCACTTAGACTTGAAAACTAAAGACATCTTGAAACAAGCTCTCTTAGAGTTTGACGGAACTTTAATCCTAGTTTCGCACGATAGAGACTTCCTTGATGGCCTTGTAAGTAAAGTATGCGAATTTGGAAACCAAAAAGTTAAATTGCAACTTGGTGGCATTTACGACTTCCTACAAGCAAAAAAGATGGAAAGTTTAACTGAGCTTGAGAAATAAATTGTATTTTTGATTTTATTAAGGTTTTATAATTAATGAGATTAAAAAAGACAATAGCCTATTTATTAATGTGTATTACATTCTTACTGAATGTAATACCGTTAATTCCGCATCATCATCATAAAAATGATATTGCTGCTATATGTCTTCTTGACGATACTGACTTTGACTCCTGCAATCCCAAAAAATCGAATACAGAAACACCTTTTACTAATAAAGAGTGTGCGGATTGTTGCATCACCAATTTCACCCCAATAAAATCAAGTTCAACCAACTATGAACTCGATTTTCCAGTATTAAGCGACTCTGTT
>JASLDF010000210.1 GCA_030151635.1 Bacteroides sp.
CACAGACTACAATACAATTGGTCTTTCTGAGGATGGGGCGATGGCAACAGTTATGCAGCTATTACCCTACCCTTTTCATTTATTCAACCGTCAACTCCCATCGGCTTATGTTTCTGGTGCATGTACAAATCCAGAATACCGTAACAAAGGGCTAATGAGTAAACTCCTTAAAAAAGGATTAAACTCTTTAAATGACACTGGAATTCCTATCTGCACACTTATTCCAGCAAATGACTGGCTTTATGGATATTATAGACATAGTGGATTTGAAACCGTATTTTTCAATACAACTACTTCATTCGATTTCAAGAAAAAAATATCGACAGAACAATATTCACTTATTGTAGAAGATACTTATTCTCCTAAAGCGTATGAGTTTTTGGAAAAATGTTTGACGAGTTATCCATGCTCTATCCTTCATACAAAAGATGATTATGAAGTTATTCTTGAAGATTTAAGACTAGCAAATGGCAAAGTGTTTCTCCTATCTGAATTTGGACAAGTCGTAGCAATAGCTATAGCCTATTTCAATTCTGAAGATGGATCAATACACATTAACGAGCTTCAGAATATTACTAGAGAAGCCAAAGATGCAATACTCAGCCTAATCTCTAACCATTTTAACACTTCACATTTCATGCATACTCATGCTGCGACAGCTCAAAGTACAGAACAATATGGCATGTTGAGAATCGTGAAGGCTCAAGATGTCCTAGAAGTATTTGCAAAAGCAAAACCAGAGATGTGCACACAGTTTTACCTCGAAGATGATATTATCAAAGCAAATCAGGGCATTTATAATGTTGAACAGGGAAAAGTTAGTTTTGAGGCAGTTAAAGAACAACCTTCAGGTGTTGAAAAATGGAGCATAGAAAAGCTAGCATCAGAATTATTTAAACCACTACAACCCTATATGAGTCTTATGTTAGATTAAGGCTAATGGTTATCAATCATCACTAGTTAACATCCCCTCTAGCTCTTCCGCACTAAGTTTTAAGTAAAACTGACCTTTATAGGCTACAGATATAGAGCCTGTTTCTTCAGAAACAACCAAAGCCATTGCATCCGTTTCTTGAGAAATACCCATAGCTGCACGATGTCTTAAACCAAGGTCCTTAGGAATATTACGGTCATGAGATACCGGTAGAATACAACCTGCTGCACGAATAATTTTACTATTTACAACCATTGCACCATCGTGTAGAGGACTATTTTTAAAGAAGATATTTTCTATCAATCGTTGATTTATAATAGCATCGATCTCTTCACCAGTATCAACAACATCATCCAAAGGATAAGTTTTCTCCATTACAATAAGCGCCCCTACCTTCTGTTTACTCATGTTCATACAAGCCATTACAATTGATAAAACATGATCATGATCTAAGATTTTATCATGATGACCCGTAAAAAACTTAACCAATTTACGAACATGCCTATGCGAGCCTAGAGTCAATAGGAATTGCCTAATTTCAGCTTGAAAAAGAATTACCAGAGCCACTGCTGCAACACTGGCTAATTGCCCAATAATTGTACCCAGCAACCTCATGCCTAGCTTTGACACGACATACCAAGTAACCACAAGCACAATAATACCAATAAACAAGTTGATCGAGCCCGACGATTTCATCAGCTTATACGTATAGTAAAGCAAAGCAGCAACCAACAATATATCGAGTATGTCTTTTATTCCAAATTCGAGAAATCCCATAATAACAAGAATTAATTAGTAAGGTCTGTTGTTTTTAACTGCCGATACTAGTTTTACTGTTTCAACAGCCTCTTTCACATCATGAACACGCAATATATTTGCTCCACGATCAAGAGCCATAGTATTTAAAATAGAAGTGCCATTCAACGACTCTTCTGGAGTAGTCCCAAGATACTTATAAATCATTGATTTTCGAGATACACCTACCAATACTGGCAATTCAAAAATCTTAAATTCATCTAGAACAGATAAAAGCTCATAGTTGTTTTCAACAGTCTTCGCAAAACCAAAGCCCGGATCCACAATTAAATCCTTAACACCAAGCTCATTCAATTCTCCAATTTTCATTGCAAAGTACTGAAACACCTCTTTAATGAAGTTGTCGTAATGAATCTCTTTCTGCATATTCTGTGGTGTTCCTTTCATGTGCATCATAATATACGGAACATTCAAATGAGCCATAGTCTTAAACATATCCTTATCCATTTCACCGGCAGAAATATCATTTACAATAGCCACCCCATATTCTTCGACACACATTTTAGCAACATCAGCTCTAAAGGTATCAACAGAAACAATAGCATCTGGCAACTCTCTAAAAATGATAGTCAAGCCAGAGCGCAAACGATTCATCTCTTCATCTACCGATACATTATCCGCATTCGGTCTAGACGAATAGGCACCCACATCAATCATCGTTCCACCCTCTGTTTTGATTTGGCGTACACGGTTTCGGATTGACTCTTCCGTTTGCACACGACTCTTCGAGTAGAATGAATCGGGAGTTAAATTTAAGATTCCCATAACCTGAGGGCTATTTAAATCAAGTAACTTACCATTCACATTTATGTATTTAGAAGCGATGTTAGCCATTATTGCAAATATTTGGTTCCTACAAATGTAACTAAAATTACCAATCTTAACCTTCAGTTTTCAAGAAATCCACCCAATAGAAGTTCTCTTTACTCAATAAATAAAATAAGATATTTAAGAATGTAGATATTGCTGTTTGCACAAAGTAAATGTACATTTGTGTATTAATAAATTTAGCTAGATATGAATATTGACTCCTTGTATCAAATTTACCTTGAGTGTAATAATCAAGTTTCCACAGATAGTAGAAACTGCCCAATAAACTCATTATTCTTCGCCTTGAAAGGGGATAATTTTGATGGTAATAAATATGCCGACTCAGCACTATCAAACGGTGCATCTTATGCCGTTATTGACAACGAAGCCTATAAGAAGGACAATCGATATATTGTGGTAGAAAACACCCTTGAAAGTCTACAACAACTAGCAAATTTCCACAGAAAGAAACTCGGAACACCTATTATTGGAATTACCGGAACAAATGGTAAAACCACAACAAAAGAATTAATAGCTGCTGTTCTTACTAAAAAATACAAGATTCAGTTTACTAAAGGGAATTTGAACAACCATATTGGAGTGCCATTGACTCTACTCAGCATACGCCCAGAACATGAGCTTGCTGTAGTTGAAATGGGGGCCAACCACTTGGGGGAAATCAAATTTCTAACCAATATTGTAGAGCCGAACTACGGTATCATTACAAACGTGGGTAAAGCACACTTGGAAGGTTTTGGATCCTTTGAGGGTGTTATAAAAACCAAAAGTGAGTTATACGACTACCTAAGGGAACAAAAGGATGGTGTTGTATTCGTGGATGCGGACAACGATATTCTATCTAAAAAAGTTGAAGGCATTGCACATATTCAAACCTATGGCACTACTAATATAGCCGAGGTCATTGCCCATCCAAATTCAAAAGCATTTACATTAGAATTTGAGTGGAATAAAAAGCAGAACAAAGAAGTACATCACATCAAAACACAACTGATAGGTAATTACAACTTATCAAATGCGTTGGCTGCAGTAACAATTGGATTATATTTTGAAGTACCTGCTGAAGATATCGACACAGCTCTTACACAGTACGAGCCTAATAACAACCGTTCTCAAGCTAAAAAAACAGAAAAAAACCAATTAATTATTGATGCCTACAATGCTAACCCTACCAGCATGATGGCAGCTCTTACCAATTTCGCCAAAATAGAAGCACAAAACAAAGTAGTCATCTTAGGTGATATGAAAGAACTTGGTAAAGATAGCTTGGAAGAACATCAAAAGATTGTAAACTATCTTACAAGTGAATCAACTATACAAAAAGTTATTTTGGTAGGAGATGAGTTTTCTAGTTTAGACAGCTACTTTGAACACTACAAAAACGTAGAAGAACTTCGAATTATATTAAAAAGTGCCCCACTTGCAGACAAAACAATCCTAATTAAAGGCTCTAACAGCATTAAATTAGCTTCGATAATCGACGAACTATAGTTTGATACCAATTCTTCTTACGAAGTATAAAATAAAACAGACAACTCGCAGATAGCGCACCTAAGCTGTTTGCGAGGAAGTCTAACCACTCTCCTCCACGGTAGGTTGTACAATATTCTTGCAATAACTCAATTATACCACTCACCAAGATAGGCAATAAACAACCAATAAACCATCCTAAATTAACACGAGAGTCATTCTTCTTTCGACGAAGAAAGTCGAACCACAACACCGATGCAAATCCAAAATACATGGTAAAATGGACCAATTTATCCAAATGGGGTATTGAAACCTCACCAATAGAGGGAGGCTTAAAGAAAGATAAGTAACAAATTATCAGAAATATACCTATCAATAAAATATAATGTTTTAATTTTAGCATAATTAATCGTTCAAATTAGACTTAACCTAAATTTTAAAATGTTTCACAAGTTCTTTTATTTTAGAAGACGAGAGCGTGCTGCAATAATTATTTTGCTACTTATCGTCACCATAACCATTATCTTACTTAATATTGATTTCAAATCAAAGCGAACAGACACTACAGCACAATTCGAAAAAACCCTCCAAGAATATCAAAATCATCTTGGCGAACAAAAGCGAAAACAAAAAAATACAATCAAGCCTCTACTCAGTTTTAACCCCAATAGTGATACCCTAGACGAGCTTATTGAAAAAGGAGTATCTCAGCCAATTGCAAAAAACATTGTAAACTACAGATCAAAAGGGGGCAAGTACACGATTAAGAGTGATTTAAAACGTCTGTACTCAATCAACGATTCAACTTATGAACAGTTAGAGCCGCATATCCTTCTTCCCAATACGAAAGCTAGTTTCAATAAAAACAAAGGTAAACAAAAGCAAACTAAACCTTCAAAGCCTACCTATACCAAAGCATTCAAATATCCTGAAGGGACACATATCAGCCTAAATGCAGTTGATACGACAGAGCTTGTCAAGATTCCTAAAATAGGAGTTTATACAGCTCAAAAGATAGTTAAGTACCGAAATCGTTTAGGAGGATTCCATTCAATAGAACAATTCCAAGACATCGACCTTACTCCCGAAGAATTTAAAGATTGGTTTACAATCGACACTACCCTCATTCACAAAACAAATATTAACTCGGCTACATTTAAAGAACTTCTAAAGCATCCATATCTAAGTTATGAACAGGTTAGTGGTATTTTTCAAGTCAAACGAAAACAAGGCAATTTAAAAAGTTTTAAACAGCTTAAATTACTAGAATCATTTACTACTGATGACTTAAACAGACTCAACATTTACTTCTTTTGTCAATAATCCATCAACAAGATGAATTGTTCTATCAGTTATTTGCGCCAAATTTTCATCGTGGGTTACAATAACAAACGTCTGTCCTAAACGATCACGTAAATCAAAAAACAGTTGATGAAGCTCCTCCTTATTTTTAGTATCTAAACTACCCGAAGGCTCATCAGCCAAAATAACGCTAGGATCATTTATTAAAGCTCTAGCTACGGCTACACGCTGTTTTTCCCCACCCGACAATTCATTCGGCTTATGATCTGCCCGAGATGACAATCCCAATAAATCCAGAATCTCCAAAGCCTTTACACGTGCTTCTTTCTTTGTTTTCTTACCAATTAAAGCAGGAATCATTACGTTCTCAACGGCTGTAAATTCAGGTAAAAGCTGATGAAACTGAAATATAAATCCAATTTCTTTGTTCCTAAAATGCGCCAGATCGCTATCATTCATCGAACTTACATCCATACCATTCAATATAATAGTACCCTCATCCGCTCTATCTAATGTGCCAATGATTTGCAATAGTGTCGTCTTGCCCGAACCACTAGGTCCGACAATACTAACAATTTCACCCTTATTGATAGATAAATCAATTCCCTTCAACACTTTCAAAGAACCAAAGCTCTTCTGAATATTAGTCAGTTTTATCATTTCTACAAATTATATATTCCTTAATACATACTCGGCTAAATAACAACCAAACACAGCTGGCATATAGCTGACCGTACCACAGGTTGACTTTTTATTACGTTCATTATCAATTAAGATAATGGCCTCTTCATTGGCTATTTCAGAACTATACACTACAGGTAGTTTATAGTTTACACCCATTTTTCTCAATCGCTTACGTACCGATCTACTTAGATGACAGTTTATTGTTTTCCAAATAGGTGCAAAAGCAACCTTGGTTATATCCGTCTTTGCACCAGCCCCCATACTTGACACTATTTTAAAGTTACGTGCCACAGATTCCGCTATTAAATAGCACTTCGGTGCTAACGTATCAATAGCATCGACCACAAAATCATATTCTGCTCTATCCAATAATTCGCCAACGGCTTCATCTTTAATATATAAAGCCTCTGCATGAATTTTCAATTCAGGATTAATATCAAGAAAGCGAGTACGCAATAACTCTACCTTTGACAAACCAATAGAAGAATGAAGCGCAGGTAATTGCCTATTTATATTACTAGGTTGGACATCATCACCATCAACAATTGTTATTTCCCCAATTCCTGCTCGGACAATCATTTCTGCTGCGTATGCACCAACACCTCCTACACCAACAACTAACACATGTGAATCTTTTAAATGATTCATTTTATCTTCACCAAAAAGCAGTGAAGTTCTCTCTTTCCATTGATCCATTAATTCTTTTTAAATTTCTCTGTAAACCATTTCATTAACTGCTGACAAGTAGCAGCATTACCTCTACGTATGGGCTGTGCAAAAGTAATCATCTCTTCCGCTTCACCATACTGATCGGGATAAAGAATCGCCAAACTATTATCTAAAAAGTATTTAGAAAGTAAGTTTGGTAACTCTTTGAATTCAGGATGATAAGACACACTACCTTTACGTGCAGTAACAATAACCAACAAGTGATCAAAATTCACCTGACTAGTCAATAACAGCAAATCATTCCAACTCTCCATTTCATCGTAAAGCACTCGCAGTGCTTTAAAATTTTTATCTACATAGCCTTTAATATATCCTAACGTTCTATCTGTAGAATAGAACTGAACCCTGCATCCCAATTGAGCACTCATACGACATAAACGACTAAGCCATTTAGAGAACCCCGATTCCTGCTCAGCTTTTGCAGGAACGGCTACAATAATTTTTCTCAATGTATTAACAGGCATTACAGCCTTCACAATCAAAATTTGTTTATTCGTTCCATTAAGCAAATTCAACGCTTTTTGTCCTAGATAAGAATCGACAATATTTGCCTTCTTATGCAATCCTATAACGACTTCGGATATGTTTTGCTCTTTTATCGTATGAATAATTCCCGAAGCAATATTAATATCAAACCGCATTACATTAAAAACAGACATATCGGCAGCAGCGGCTACAGACGCAGCTTTATCCAAACATTGTTGTCCCATTATTCTTCTAGATTCCGACGTTGCATCATCATTTATAACGTGTAGACCAACCAGTCCTTCGCTTTTCTTGTCATCTTTCATCAAGATGGCCATGTTCATTAAATCTTCAATGTTATCAGGATTAGCCAAAGGGATTAAGATATTTTCTTCTTCTTTCACCTTAATGTCACCATCATCGCCCTCTGCCACCTCTTTTAATTTACGAGCAGACATCCTTCGGGAAGCTCGTTCTGTAATCACAGAGCTAATGATACAAGTGAATAAAATCATGACAACTGTACCATTTAACACATCATCATTCAACAAAGGTACACCTGGTGATAGTTCAATTTTATTACCCACTAAAACGGCAGCCAATGTAGCAGCAGCTTGTGCATTACTTAAACCAAACATCAATGAGCGTTCATCACTCTTCATTTTATAGGTTTTCTGAGTGAGCCATGCAGCAATCCATTTAGAAGCAGTAGCAACCAATGTCATGATTAGTGCCACCTTCAAAGCTTCACCCCCTTTTAGCAAGGTTCTAACATCAATAATCATCCCTACACCAATCAGGAAATAAGGAATAAAAAGTGCATTACCTACAAACTCCAAACGATTCATCAAAGGGGATAATCTTGGGATTAAACGGTTCAAAACCAACCCAACCATAAATGCACCTAAAATACCTTCAAGTCCTGCAAGCTCTAAAAGACCACCTCCGAGGAATACAAGAGACAAAACAAACACAAACTGCATGATGTTATCATCATATTTGCGAAAAAACCAGCGTGCTATTCTCGGAGTGGCTAACACAATTAGTAAAACAACTGCACAAACTTTAACCGCCATCAGATACCAAAAGTACTCTGTCAGCTCTCCTTTATACATTCCTGCAATAACTGCCAGAATAATAAGAGCTAAAGTAACCGTAACTGCTGTACCCCCAATCGTAATACTAACACTTCGCATACGACTCAATCCGTATTTACTTACAGTTGGATAGGCTATTAACGTGTGAGAGGCGTACATACTAGCCAATAATATAGCTGTTGTGATATGAAAATCTAGTAAATAAACGCTGCTTGCAATCCCCATGACCATAGGAACCGCAAATGTAAACAATCCAAAAACTAAGGCTTTGACTTTATTAAGTTTAAAGTCTTCCATATCCATTTCTAGTCCTGCTAAGAACATTATGTAGTACAAACCTACTTTACCGAATAGTTCAAAGCTACTATCTCGATCCAAGATATTAAGCCCAAATTCTCCAATCAAGACACCAGCCAAAATCATTCCAATGATATGAGGTATTCTCAATTTGCCTAACACAAGAGGGGCGAAAAGAATAATGGTAAGCACCAAGAAAAAAATCCAAGTAGGATCGGTTATAGGAAGATTTTCACTGATATTAAGCCAGTTCATAAAGCGATATTTTATTAGTCTAATACAAAGAAAAGAAAAGATGTAATTATAGCCATATAAAACCATATAAGACTAAGTCATAAAATGTTAAAAATACCCCATACTACTTATTTTTATCGTAGTTTTGTAAGATAAATAGTATCTTATATCAGAATTATACATTTAAAGAAATAATAAAACAGTAAGGAATGAAAGTAGCAATTGTAGGAGCAAGTGGCGCTGTAGGACAAGAATTTCTAAGCGTTCTTGAAGAAAGAAATTTTCCGTTGGATGAACTAGTATTATTTGGCTCTCATAGAAGTGCAGGTAAGAAATACACTTTTAAAGGGCAAGAACTAGAGGTTAAGCTACTGCAACACAATGATGATTT
>JASLDF010000219.1 GCA_030151635.1 Bacteroides sp.
AATAATCTTCCTGGCTTAAATGGTGATTTACTTCTTTGGGATCGTGTATTAAATCGCGCCGTAGAATTCTCTTCAATGGGAATACGTGTAGACAGAGAAACTCTTTTAAAACAATTAAAAGAGTCAAATAGCGAATACAAAAAAGAACTTTACTTCCACAAAAGATTACTTGCTGGTAATTTACCACTTTGTATAGGAGGAGGAATTGGTCAATCTCGTCTATGTATGTTCTATCTCCGCAAGGCTCATATCGGTGAAATCCAAGCAAGCATTTGGCCCGATGAAATGAGAGAAGAGTGCAAACAAAATAAAATTTACTTAATCTAATTGGTAACTATGAATGTAGAAATTGAAAAAGGTTGGAAAAAGGCATTAGCAAATGAGTTTAATAAACCCTATTTCCAAATGCTAACCGACTTCGTTAAAAAGGAGTACAAGGAAAATGGACCTATTTATCCACCTGCAAAACTTATTTTTAATGCATTTGACAATTGCACTTTCGACAATACTAAAGTAGTTATTTTGGGACAAGACCCCTATCATGGACCAAACCAAGCGAATGGCCTATCATTCTCGGTAAGCCCGGGAGTCCCAACACCACCCTCTTTAGTGAATATCTATAAAGAAATAGAAAGTGATTTAAAGATTAAACCTAGAGCCAACGGTGATCTTACCGATTGGGCACAACAAGGAGTCCTTCTCCTAAATGCCACACTAACAGTTAGAGCACATACACCAGGATCACACCAAAACAGAGGTTGGGAGGAATTTACGGACGCCGCAATAATGGCTTTAAATGAGCAAAAAGAACACGTGGTTTTTATTTTATGGGGCAGTTATGCACAGAAGAAAGGAGCATTTATTAATCGCAAAAAACACCTAGTTCTAACCTCACCACACCCTTCACCACTATCTTCCTATCGTGGGTTCTTTGGTAACAATCACTTTAGTAAGGCAAATCAATATCTTAAAGAACATAACATCACGCCGATTGCGTGGTAATTTCAAAAGAAAAAGTATAAAAAAAGGACTGCAATAGCAGTCCTTTTTTTATGGCATCAATACCATTGTATATTTGTTTGTGTTTGACTTCGTTTATCCCATTTCATATCTTGCAACATACTTGCGTTTGCACGAATAGTGAAGTTATAATACTTCCACATCCCAAATGGAGAGAAACTAGCAGACATATTGAAACAGTGTAAATCTCTAGAAATTGTACAAGAAGTCTGAGTAATCTTCTTCACATCAAAATCATATCCTGTATTAAAGTTAAAGGCCCAATTGGTTGAAAACTTCACATTACCACTTGCATTTACGTTATGCGTAAACTTATAAGGATAACGCATATTCTTAGGATTAATTTTCTTACTCTGATCCTCTCTGATATTAAAAGAGTAGTTAACATTAATAGACCAAGGCATACTGAACGGTTGATATTCTACACCAGAACGAGAAGCTGTTTTCTTCTTTTTGGTTTTTGCTTTAGAATCCTCTCCTTCAGCGTCTCCATCTTTATTATCTGGTTTATCACCTGCAGAATCTTTCTTAGGAAACCACTTTGACCACGATTTATTATCGAATGTATAAGAGAAAGAAGTACCCCATCCCCTAAAGCGACCAAAACGACCATAAGACCATTCTGTTTTATCGCCTACAACCACACGGCCATCGTCATTAAATTCATACGCATAAGTTGCAAAAGAAGTATTCATACTCAATGTATAATTCTTGGTTAATTTCATACGCAGTCGCATATTCAAATCACTCCAAGGTCTAACCTCTGCTGCAGTATTATAAGACATACTAGCCCCTAACTCATCAATCAAACTCACTTTTCGAATAGAGTCATTCTTATCTTTAAACTTCATTTCAAAGTTATTCGAAACATCTAAGCTAATATTTCCTTGCCTACCTCGGCCTGGTACACCAAACATTTGATTTTGATAAGGAGAGTAGTATTGAGTTTCTCCTCGATTATCTTGATACGACTCATAATATCCATAACGCGACTTTCCAAAATCTGGAGCCGCACTAAAAGATAATTGAGGTGTCAAAACGTGCCGAATTTGAATTTCTTTCTTTTTAGCAAATAATGGGCGATACATACCATATAGTTTTGTACTCAAACCCAAGCTAAAGTTATAGTTATAGACACGATTAAACCCATAAATTGTATCGGTTGGATTTAACCTACCTCTATCAGTGTCATACTCTTGCATCACTTTTCTAGTATACCAACGCTCAGTATAATTGAACGAAGGAGTTAGATTGAAATACTTGAACAAAGTAAAGGTTGCACTAACAGGAATGTTATGATTCATGGCATTCTCCCAATCCGACTTGAAACTTGAGTTGAAGATTTGATCATCTTTTGTCTTCAATGAGTTTGAAAAACGACCGGTATAGCTCATAGATAACTTTTCATACCAACGTTCATCACCAACAGCTTGTTTTCTTTTGAATGGAAAAATACGGCTTAAACTGATATTCAAATCTGGTAACGTTATAGCTACAGAAGAGTCTCTAGAAGTTTGAGCCACGTTAAATGTACTAGATAATGTTAAATTTTGATCAGGGAAACTACGTGTATAACTCACACTCGAAGTCTTTGTGTTCTGCGTTAACAACTGCGAATTATACAAGTTATTGATATTCGAGCGTTCGTAACTACTTGTTGAAAAGTTTACACTTGCCGAGAACGTACTATAAGGATTAGCTTTCGGATCTTGACGGTGCATCCAGTTAATTTTAAAATCCTTAGCAACCATGTAGTCATCAAGACCTTTATCACCTGTTTTAGTAATCTGATAATTTGCCAAGAACGATCCAGAGAACTTATATCGTTTATTATAGTTGGTTTCCGTTCCTAATCCCCAACTTCCCTTTGTAAAGATATCTGCTGTCAAACGAAGGTCCATTAAATCACTAATTGCAAAATAATATCCTCCATTAACCAAACCAAAACCTCGGGCTTGGTCATCCATATATGTTGGCAAAATAAATCCAGAAGAATAACTGCTCGAGAATGGGAAGAAAAAGAAAGGTACTGCAATAGGCAACGGTACATCCTCTACTACCAAGTAGGCAGGACCAGTAACCACATTCTTCTTAGGCCTAACTTTAGCACGAGTTAATTGCATGTAGAAGTGAGGATGATCATGAAGATCACAAGTTGTGTAACGACCGTTCTTCATAAAGAATTCATCATCATCTCCTTTCTTAGCCTCATTACTTGTTACATAAGCTTCGCCTTGTTGAGTAACAATATTGCGAATAAAACCTTTTTTAGATTTAAAGTTATAGCTAATGCCCTTTGTATCGTATGCCGTTTCACCCTCTTTAAAGACTGTTTTATTGACCACACCTAGCGAATCAACATTACCACGTGCGTGCACAATACTACTATCAACATTCATGGTAATAATATCCGCCTCCAAATCTATGGTTTCGTAAGTAACCTTACCTGTTCCATACAAATTTACAATTCCTCCCTTCAAGAAAACCAAAGAGTCGGTAGAGTTAAATTCTACAGGAGCACTAAGTCCATCCATTTGCCCCCCCTTTTCACCAGGAACAGAGTCATTAGCTTGAACTTTCGTTGTGTCATTTACAATAGAATCAGTTGCAATCGTATCGGTTGCAATACTATTAGTAATTGGCTTATAGGTAGATATATTAGATGTATCCGTCTTTCCTTGAGCCCCCAGATAAACTGGCAAAAGCAGAAAGAAAAACATCAACACAAATACTATTAAATTTATCTTTTTAGATGGCTTCATTAACCTTCAAAATTACACTTTAAATGGCAAAAGTACACAATCCTAGTAAATTAACTTTAACAAAATGTCCTTTTAATTATTTTTTATAGGCTACAAAAACAATTCACACCATTTATCGAACTGAATAACAACATTTTCCCCAAATCTAGCTAAACTATTACGAGCCTCATCCACACTTTTTTCTGTATTTAAATGTGTTTTTGAGTAAAATTTATCTGCAAAACAAATTAATTGCTCTTCTAAAGATACTGGTCGCATATCACGAGGAGGTAACGGTAGGTTTTTCGACAGAATTTCTTCCAAGGAAATACCCGTTCCCGTGTGTCTTTCGCAAACTAGAGCATGTTTTGGATAACCCTCATTACGGATAATATCTGCACCTAAATAACCATGAGCCAAATAAGGTTCCGAACCGAAACACAGAATATCTTCTGCCTTGGTTTTAAAGACACCAATATCATGTATCAATGCTGCATCACGAATAAAGTTTAAATCCATATTTAATTCTGGGTGTTTTTTAGCCAATTCCAAAGCTTTAGCAGCTACACACTGACTATGAATTAACACAATACGTTTTAATTCAGGCTGATTCGCATAATATTTATTTATGAGTCGTAAACTATCCATTAATTAGGCTTTATGTTTATTTTTCCTTTTTTCATGCACATATAATTGGTAGGAATTAAATCCGTTCTGGAAAAAAATATAGGCACCTGGTCCAATCGTTACCAAAGGATTCATATAAGTGTAGGCAATCCAAATGGCCAAAATCGTATTTTTTTGTCCTAAAGCTTGACCGCAGGCCTTTACATCTCCTTTCCATTTGCCAATTCTCTTACCTATAAAGAATTGAGCAAAACATGCAAACAATGCAACAAGAGAAATACCCAGCAACAGCATTAAGTTAATATCATTATTTTTTAAAGCTTCAATCGTTTTAGCAATCGCTATCGATAGCGAAACTGCCCAGAGGTAAAAGGCGAAACCAGTCTTCTCGACAAGGATGCGGTTAATATTCTTGGCATAACGAGAAAACAAATAGGCCAATACAAAAGGACCAAACAAAAGGGGAAACACCTTTTTAAATATAATCAAAGTTCCCTCAAGAACTCCCATTGTAGCATCGGGATCGGTCACGGTAAACAAAATAGGTATAAGGAGTGCAGAAGCAGTATTACTTAAAAAAGTATAGGCTGTTACACTATTCATTTCACCATCAAGTTTAGATGTTATTACTGCAGCTGCTGTAGCTGTAGGACAAATAAAACAGACCATTCCTACTTGTGCCAATGTTATATTAAAAGGTAACAAGGCCAAATAACAACCTATGGCACCAAAAATCTGTACAGCAAACATAATCCAGTGATAAGAGCGGACACGAATCTGGTCCATCGGCACCTTTGAGAAGGTGAGCAAAAGCATAAAGAAAATAAGGTACGGTGTAATAAACTCAATAGCTAAAAACAAAGGGTACCCCACAATACCAAGAATCATTGCTATAGGCAATGTCCAATCTTTTAGAAACTTAATCATTTTGATTTCCTATTTGCTAACAAAATTAAATTTAAAATAAGAAATTATCTATCTTTGCCTTGATTTTATTTAATATTAATCAATTATAAAATGAAAGAGAACAGAAAGATCCAACGTTTTTCAACACGTTGGAAACGCTTCAACAACAAGAGCTATTCCGCTTTCTGTAGCCTTAAAAAAGAAGTTAACATTGGTGTATTAGCCCTAACAACGCTAATCTTTGCAAACACAACCAATACGTTTGCCCAACAACAAACTCCTGAGGTTACAAATTACGAGCTTGAAGAAGTTGAAGTTACAGGATCACGTGTGCCTTTGACTCAGACTGAGTCTGCACGTATGGTAACTGTACTTTCTCAGGCTGAAATTCAGGCTGCAGCGGTACATAGTATAAATGACTTGCTAAAATTTGCTACCGGTGTTGACGTTCGTCAACGGGGAGAATTTGGCATTCAAACAGACATTTCCATTCGTGGTGGTACTTTCGACCAAATCACCATTTTACTCAATGGAGTAAATCTATCTAACCCACAAACAGGGCACTTAACAACCGATTTCCCGGTATCCATGAATGACATAGAACGTGTTGAGATTCTTACAGGACCAGCAGCACGAGTATATGGAACATCTGCATTTAATGGAGCTATTAACATAGTTACAAAGAAAAGCGACAGCAACAACGTAACTACCGAAGTTATGGGTGGAGCATACGGACTTGTAGGCACTAATGTTAGAGCAAGTATCAATCATCAGAATTTTCATCATCATATTTCCGGAAACTTCAAAAGGAGTGATGGCGCCAGACAAAACAGTGATTTCGTCATGGGTAAGTCATTTTATCAAGGTTTTTACAACTCTAACACAGTTGATGTAAACTGGCAGTTCGGGTTTAGCGACCAAAAATATGGAGCGAATACTTTCTACTCTGCAAAATTCAACAATCAGTTTGAAAAAAACAGACGATACATTACTTCAGTCCAAGCAGAAACTAAAGGTAAATTAAAGTTCATGCCCACAGTCTATTGGATTCGCACCTACGATAACTTTCAGCTTATTAAACATAAACCGAAAGGAGAAAACTTTCACCTAACAGATGTTTACGGAGCTAATCTAAATGCAAGCCTACATACTTTCTTAGGTAAAACTGCTTTTGGTGCTGAATTAAGAAATGAAGGTATTCTAAGTACTAATTTGGGGAAGCCACTTTCCGAAGAAAATAAAGTGAAAGTAAAGGGTAAAGACAAATTCTACGACAGAAAAGACAACCGAACCAATGTGAGTTATTATATGGAGCACAATGTCATTCTGGACCACTTTACAATTTCCCTAGGTATATTAGCCAATATGAATACAAGTCTGGATCATAAATTCAGATACTACCCAGGAGTAGATGTTTCGTATAGACCTGGAAGAAATTGGAAACTATATGCATCATGGAATAAAGCACTACGTATGCCAACTTTCACAGACCTTTATTATAAGAGCCCAACTCAAGAAGGAAACACCAATCTAGTGCCCGAAGAAACACAAGCATATAACTTAGGAGCTACTTGGAAGAATAGAGTTTTTAGTATTGAAGCGAGTGCTTTCTACCACAAAGGAAAACATATGATTGATTGGGTAATGTATAAACCTGATGATTTATTCCATTCTGCCAATTTCAAATTAGACAACAAAGGAATTGAGCTAAACACTAAAGTAGATTTAAACAGCTTGTTTAACAGAAAGATTTGGTTCAAATACGTAAGCCTAGGGTATAGCTACATCAATCAAGAACGTTTTGATGATATTGAAATCTACAAATCAAACTATGCCCTGTCCTATTTGAAGCATAAGTTTGTAGCCCAATTAAATCATCAACTTTTCTGGAAACAGTTATCTGCGAATTGGTCATTTAGATGGCAAAATAGAATGGGCGACTACATTGATTTTGATGATACAAGCAGACCTGAGGGGGTACTCAAAGCATACCCTAAATTTGCTCTTATTGATTTAAAAATACAATGGAGTGAAAAAAATTACCTAATCTACCTGGAAGCTAACAATTTATTAGATCGAAAATATTTTGATTTAGGTAGTGTACCTCAACCTGGAATTTGGATAAAAGGTGGAGTTCGCTATACTTTTAACTTCTAAAAATCAATCCCAACCATATTATAGTAGCACTTCTGTAACAACGGAGTGCTACTTTTTTTTACTGTATAAATATAGAGTCATAGCATCATCCACACAACATAATACCTAAAAATAAACAAATTAAACTTCGCTTCTACAGCACCTTTAAACTATCATTTCTTAACACCCTATGACAAGCCACACTTCTTTGGGAGATAACTCTGTTCTCTTACTAAGGAGACACACGTTTCTTTGAAAGAAAAAAAACGTAATATTTGATGACACAATTATTTTAATTGTAGGAAGAGATATCAATAAATATTTAAACACTAAACAAGAATAGATATGCAAAAACAAAAGCCTTAAAAAGAGTAAATGCACCATAACGATTAAGTCGTAAACATCACGTTATAAATATTCATATAGAGAACTATTTTATGTCAAAAACAGTCATTTAAGAAAGCACATTTTTTATTTAATAAATTGAGAGGCAAAAAGATTAATAAGATTCAAAAGAATAAAAACATGATGAAGATTGAGTAGATTATGCTATTTTTGTAAATCAATCGAATTGCTACTTTGCCCAAAATGGGTAGTAGTTTACTAACAAAACATTGAAATGAAATTCTTCACTAAAGAGGTTAAAATAGGTATCGTTAGCTTAGTTGCTTTATTCTTAATTATTTATGGTATAAATTACCTGAAAGGAGTGAATTTATTCAAACCATCTAGCGTAGTATATGTGGCATTCAAAGACATTAATGGATTGGCTAAATCAAGTCCTGTTTTTGCAGATGGCTATCGCGTTGGTTTGGTGCATGATATCTATTATGATTACGACAAAGCTTCCAATGTTATTGTTGAAGTGGAGTTGAATACCGATTTAAGAATTCCTAAAGGAAGTTCTGCGGAACTTATTCCAGAATTAATGGGAGGTGTAAAGATGAACCTTCTATTGGCAAACAACCCTAGAGAAAGATACAACAACGGCGATACAATACCCGGAAACCTTCAAATAGGCATGATGGATAAAATGGCTCGTATGCTACCTTCTTTTGAGGTTATGATTCCTAAAGTGGATTCCATACTAACTTCAATCAACCTTCTCCTAAGTAACCCCGCTCTACATGAAACCTTAACTGCTTTAAGTACAACAAGCAATAACTTGAGCAAAACAACAGAGGAGCTACACAAGATTATGAAAAACGAGATTCCAGAGCTCACAAACAAAATGAATATCATTGGTGATAATTTTGTAACTGTTAGTGAATCTCTAGCGCAGATAGAATTTAAAGATACATTTAGCAAAGTAGATAGTATTGTTTCCAATCTTAATGCAATTACTGCAAGATTGAATAATAAAGACAACACACTTGGATTGCTTTTAAATGACTCCGCACTTTATAATAGTTTAACCGAAACTGGCGATAATGCAGCAAAATTACTGGATGACTTACAAAAGAATCCGAAACGCTACGTCCATTTCTCAGTCTTTGGCAAAAAACAAAAAAAGTAGTGATCGTTTGAATTAATTCGAGTAAATTATGGTCAAATAAATTTAGATTATTTAACCTGAAGTTATTTTATTCAGATAGAAACACATTAATATTCTATACTTTAAGGGTTTAAAGATTCATAGCTAGGTTGCGAAGTAAACTAGCTCAATTTCATGACTTTTATTGTATTAATTTTCAAATATCCAAATAAAATATTGTTTGTTTATATCGAATAAGATTATCAATTTTGCAGAGATTGAAGTAATTATAAAAATAAACGCTTAAAGCTATTATGAGTGATGCTGTTCATGTTAAACTTTGGAATGATTGTCTCTCTATCATAAGAAACAATGTTGCGGAGTCTACATACAATACATGGTTTGCCCCAATTACGCCCCTGAAATTTGAGGACAAAACCCTGATTATACAGGTTCCAAGTCAATTTTTCTATGAGTTTATAGAAGAGAAATTCGTTGATTTGTTACGCCAAACACTATATCAAGTGATTGGAGCTGGTGCGAAGTTAATGTACAACGTCATGGTTGACAAAAGCTCGAGCACAACAGTAAACTTAGAGGGCAGCAATAAAATAGCACAGCCATCCATACCAAGACAATCTTCATCACACAAGTCGCAATATGGGAATGGACCAAGAGTAATTCAACAACCCAAACCTCAAGTTATTCAGGAACTTGATGCGCGTTTAAACTCAGACTATACGTTTGAAAGCTTCATCGAAGGAAATAGCAATAAACTTTCTAGAAGTGTTGCCGAAGCAGTTGCAAAAGATCCGGCTAAGACCGTTTTTAATCCACTCTTTATTCACGGATCGTCGGGCGTTGGAAAAACGCACTTAGCAAATGCTATCGGACTAAGAATCAAAGATAAGTATCCAGAAAAAAGAGTATTATATGTTTCTGCACACCTTTTTCAAGTGCAATACACCGACTCGGTTAGAAATAATACAACAAACGATTTTATCAACTTCTATCAAACCATTGATGTATTAATCATTGACGATATACAAGAGTTTGCGGGAGTTGTAAAAACCCAAAATACGTTCTTCCATATTTTCAACCACTTGCATCAAAACAGCAAGCAACTTATTTTGACATCGGATACTCCTCCTGCCCTACTTCAAGGAATGGAAGACCGTTTGCTTACTCGTTTTAAATGGGGAATGGTTGCCGAATTAGAAAAACCAACAGTAGAGCTTCGTAAGAATATTCTTTGCAATAAAATTAAACGTGATGGACTAGTCTTCCCGAAAGATACCATTGATTATATTGCCGAGAATGTTGACGATAGTGTTCGTGATTTAGAAGGAGTCATTATTTCTATTATGGCACACTCTACAATATACAACAAAGAGATTGATTTAGATTTAGTGAAACGCATCGTGAACAAAAACAGAGTTCAAATGAGCGAGAACAAAACTGTATCTATCGATCAAATTCTTAATATCACTTCTAAATACTTCAATATTGAAGCTAAATTGATTCATTCTAAATCGAGAAAAAAAGAAGTAGTACAAGCCAGACATACAGCAATGTATTTAGCTAAAATGCTTACTGATTTTTCGACTCCTAAGATTGGAAAATTGATCGGAGACCGAAATCACTCGACCGTAATCCATGCTTGCAAAACGGTAGAAAAATTACTAGATGTAGATAAAGCCTACAAAAAAGACATCGAAGCAATCAAGAGTGATTTGTTCAATAAATAGTCTCATTTAACATTTAATTCTTTCCCAATTTACCCAAATGCCGTTTAGAGCATTCTGGGCAACTTTGCAACACCCTCAATTCACACAAGTTTACCTTTTTAGCAACTTCAAGCATACCACAAAATACTAACACTGTTATTATCAATACATTATTAAAATAAACAGAAAACTTATTTCTTAAATAACACTTTTAACTTGTCTGCTTTGAAATGATTTTATAGTTTTGTCTAACCAAAAAACAAGACAGAAATCGCATAATATAATATGCTTAACTTAATATAAACTAATCTAGATAATCGTGGCAAAAAAGACCTTTTCTTACGAAGAAGCTTTTGAGAAATCTTTAGATTACTTCAAAGGTGACGAACTCGCTGCGCGCGTGTGGGTAAACAAATACGCAATGAAAGATTCGTATGGTAATATCTACGAATCATGTCCAACAGATATGCATTGGAGAATTGCAAATGAGCTAGCAAGAGTTGAAAGTAAATACAAGAATCCGCTATCAGCAGACGAAATTTTCTCTTTACTAGATCATTTCAAATATATCGTTCCGCAAGGAAGCCCAATGACTGGAATTGGCAACAACTACCAAGTTGCATCACTTTCAAATTGTTTTGTAATTGGTGTTGACGGACCAGCCGATTCGTATGGTGGTATCATCAAAATGGACGAAGAGCAAGTTCAACTAATGAAAAGAAGAGGTGGTGTAGGCCATGATTTATCTCACATTAGACCCAAGGGAAGCCCTGTAAAGAACTCTGCACTTACATCAACAGGTATTGTTCCATTCATGGAAAGATACTCAAATTCAACAAGAGAAGTGGCACAAGACGGACGTCGTGGAGCCTTAATGTTAAGTGTATCTATTAAACATCCAGATTCAGAATCGTTTATAGATGCCAAAATGACTCAAGGTAAAGTTACAGGCGCAAACGTATCAGTAAAATTGGATGATGCGTTTATGACAGCTGCGACTTCAGATCAGACCTACACTCAAAAATATCCTATAAATAGCGATCAGCCTGAATTCACTAAAGACATACAAGCGAAAGAGCTTTGGGGCAAAATTGTTCATAATGCATGGAAATCGGCTGAACCTGGTGTTTTATTCTGGGATACTATCATCAAGGAGTCTATCCCTGATTGCTATGCAGATCTAGGTTACAAGACAGTTTCGACAAACCCATGTGGTGAGATTCCTCTTTGTCCTTATGATTCTTGTAGACTTTTAGCTATTAATCTTTTCTCTTATGTAAATAACCCGTTTGCCAAAAATGCATCGTTTGATTTTGAGTTATTCAGAAAACATGTAGCAGTTGCACAACGTATTATGGATGATATTATTGATCTTGAACTTGAAAAGATTGAGAACATCATGCTTAAGATTCAAGCAGACCCTGAGGATATTGAAGTAAAACGTACAGAATACCACCTTTGGGAGAAAATTTACAATAAAACAAAACAAGGACGAAGAACCGGCGTAGGCATCACTGCCGAAGGCGACATGCTTGCTGCATTAAATCTTCGTTATGGTACTGAAGAAGCTGTTGTATTTGCCGTTGAAGTACACAAAACAATTGCGCTTGCTGCATATGGATCATCTGTTCAAATGGCCAAAGAACGTGGAGCTTTTGAGGTGTATAATACAGAGCGTGAAAAGAACAATCCGTTCATTAATCGCTTAAAAAAAGCCGAGCCTCAACTTTACGAAAACATGGTTAAATATGGTCGCCGTAACATCGCTTGCCTCACAATCGCGCCTACTGGTACTACGAGTTTAATGACTCAAACTACATCGGGTATTGAGCCTGTGTTCCTACCGGTTTACAAAAGAAGACGTAAAGTGAATCCTAACGATACGAATGTTCATGTTGACTTTGTAGATGAAACTGGCGACGCTTTTGAAGAATACATTGTTTTCCACCACAAATTTGTGGATTGGATGAATGCAAACGGATACGACCCAAGCAAACGCTATAGTCAAGAAGAAATCGACCAATTGGTTGAGAAGTCTCCCTACTACAAAGCAACTTCAAACGATGTTGATTGGTTGATGAAAGTCAAAATGCAAGGTCAAATTCAAAAATGGGTTGACCACTCTATCAGTGTTACCATCAATCTACCAAACGATGCCACTGAAGATTTGGTTAACAAACTATATGTTGAAGCTTGGAAAGCAGGTTGTAAAGGCTGTACTGTCTACAGAGATGGTTCTAGATCCGGGGTGCTTATTGCTGCTACTCCTAAAAAAGAGACTAAATCGGAAGATGGTCATACAACAGAAATGCCAATCCAGTCGAACCCTGCGGTAGTTCACAGACCCAAAGAACTTGAAGCAGACGTTGTACGTTTCCAAAACAACAAAGAAAAATGGGTTGCATTCGTAGGACTATTCGAAGGAAGACCTTATGAAATTTTTACAGGTTTACACGATGAGGATGAAGGCATTGCACTTCCTAAGAGCATTACTGAAGGTAAAATCATTAAAAATGTAGATGAGTTAGGCAACAAGCGTTATGATTTCCAATTTGAAAATAAAAGAGGATATAAAACGACAATTGAAGGCTTATCTGAAAAATTCAACAAAGAATACTGGAATTATGCGAAATTAATTTCGGGTGTTCTTCGCTGGGGAATGCCTATTGATCAGGTTGTAAAACTAGTTAATTCTCTTCAGTTGGATAGCGAAAGCATCAATAACTGGAAGAATGGTGTTGAAAGAGCTCTAAAACGTTATGTTCAAAACGGAACGAAAGCAACTGGAACTAAATGTCCAAACTGCCAAAACGAAACATTGATTTACCAAGAAGGTTGTTTAATCTGTACAACTTGTGGTTCTTCAAGATGCGGATAATAATTCGTTGAAATACAATTTAAAGAGAGATATCTATTTTCGATATCTCTCTTTTTTTTATATACTTACATTTCAATTGTAAAAAGCACATAAACACGACTTTTGCAGCGATAAACTAAAAACAAACTATGAAAAATGGAAATTAATTTCTCAATAGAATATAGAACCCAATGGGGAGAAGAATTAGGCATAATTGGGTCAATTCCAATCCCTGGTGAAGAAAACCACACTTTCCAAATACCATTAACTACGCAAGATGGTATAAATTGGATGGGGAAAATCAACTTCGATATTCCCCATAGGGCATTTCAGTATGAATATGCTGTATTTAAAGAACACAATATTCTTCGAAAAGAAGCTAACAGACAGTTACATCAATTTGATGCACACTTGTTCAATGAAAATATTAAACATATTGAAATCAATGATACCTGGCATCTAGATGATACTAAAAATGTCTATTTCCATACTGTCTTTAATAGTACATGGTATTCCAATAATCCCCCTTCAAGACAAAACACAAATACAAACCTTGTGTTTGAAATCTTCTATCCAATGCTTAAAGCTGATGAGAGACTTGCAGTTGTTGGAAACCAGAAAATACTAGGCAACTGGAATCACGACCAAGCAGTTGAAGTTAACTCTTCTAATTATCCCTACTATTATCTTCAATTAGACAACAACCATATTGAATATCCACTGGAATATAAATATGTCATTATTGACAAAGATTCCAAACTTATTAAATATTGGGAAACCAATAACAACAGATATCTACACACTTCGCCTTTAGAAGGTAAAGAGGGAGTGAAAATATCTGAAGGCGTACTAACTTTTAATGAACACCCCAACTGGAAAGGGGCAGGATTGGCCGTTCCAATTTTCTCTTTAAAAAGTAAAAGAAGTTGGGGCATTGGTGAGTTTCTTGATTTAATTCCCTTGACGGATTGGGCATCGAATGCAAAACTCAACCTCATTCAAGTATTACCCATAAACGATACTACCTCAGAACTTTCATGGGCAGATTCATATCCTTATAAATGCTCCTCGGTTTTTGCACTCAACCCCGTTTACCTAAACTTGGAAGAGGCTGGAATTGCAAAAACTAAATATAAGGATGAGTACTTCAAACAAATTGAACAGCTTAACGAGAACCGCTTTGTTGATTTCCCTTACGTACAAAAGAAGAAACTAACTTATATCAAGGAATTGTTCCAAGTGCTAGGCGAAGAGTTATTGTCAACACCCGAGTTTTGCACATTCTATAATAATAATCAAGAATGGTTACTGCCGTACGCCAACTATATCTATTTCCGGAACCATTATCAGACAGATAATATCGAATTTTGGGAAGGACATAGTATTTATTCTAAGGAGGTCGCAACACAGTTATACACACATAACAATAAAGCAACCAAAGCTTTTCAACTGACTTTCTTTACACAGTATCTTTTATTTAGCCAACTCAAGGAATCGGCTAAATATGCTCAAAGTAAAGGTATAGCACTAAAAGGAGATTTACCTATTGGCATAAGTAAACAAAGTGTTGATGCATGGCAATTTCCAAAACTCTTTAATTTGAATAGTCAAGCAGGTGCTCCACCCGATGCCTTTGCTGAACAAGGACAGAATTGGGGTTTTCCAACCTACAACTGGCACGAGATGAGCCTCGACAATTACAGTTGGTGGCAAAATCGCCTTAAACACATGGCTAATTTTTACGAAGCCTATCGAATAGATCACATCTTGGGGTTCTTTCGCATTTGGAGTATTCCAGATACAGCTACCTACGGAACTTTAGGTCAATTTGACCCTGCAATGCCATTATCAGCAGAAGAGATTGAACAGTTTGGATTTCCATTTGATTGTAAACTTTATACCGAGCCGTATATCACTGAGGAAATCTTAAATAAGTTATTCGATAAAGAAGAGCTTACTTTGGTATATAAGCAATGTTTAAATTACAAACCAAATGGATGCTTTGAATTTAAACCTGAGTTTGATACACAGAAAAAGATTGTGGCGAAAAAAGGAAGTTTCAAAGACGCCATACTTTCTAAACTTTCTGAATTGCACAGCTATGTATTGTTTGTTGTCGATGACAAAGACCAAGAACGGTACCATCCTAGAATTGATGCGAAGAAGACACCCCTATTTCAACAACTAAGCGAACAACACCAACACGCTTTCATGGAATTGTACAATCATTTTTTCTATCACAGACACAATGAGTTCTGGAAAGAAGAAGCCTACAAAAAACTACCTGCTTTGATACAGGCGAGTGATATGCTAGTTTGTGGCGAGGATTTAGGTATGATTCCTGCTACTGTTCCTGAAGTTATGAACAATCTATCTATATTGAGCCTTGAAGTTGCACGTATGCCTAAAGAGGTAGGATTAGAAATGGGAAATCCTAGACATTATCCATATAATTCAGTTTCTACCTTTGCCACACACGACATGAGCACTTTAAGAGGTTGGTGGTCCGAAAACAAAGAGTTACGCACCTTCATTAGTGATAACTATACAGATTTAGGTGATACATCATCTGATGAGATTACAACAGAACAAGCATTAAAATTAATATATTTGGAACTGAATGGTGGATCTATGCTTTGTGTTGAAGCCCTACAAGATTGGTTAAGCCTCACGGATGATTATAAACAACTCAGCCCATTAGAAGAACAAATCAATATTCCAGCTGACTCAAAGCACAAATGGAGATACAGAATGCCATGCAATATCGAAGATCTACAGCAAAATGCAGAACTTATAGATACAATCATTAAAGTAATAAAACAAACAAATAGGAGTTAATACAGATATGAAGATAAACGCAAGTTACATTACACTAACCAACTTAAAAATTCACGCTTTTCACGGCGTGGGTATGCAGGAAACTATTGTTGGAAACGAGTTCTGCATTAATGCTAAACTTAAAGTAAATCTTATGCAGCCCGGAATGACAGATTCCGTGACCGATACAGTGAGTTATGCCGATGTATTTGAATGCATAAAGAATGAGATGAAAGTTCCTTCAAAGTTGTTAGAACATGTGGCTTATCGAGTCGTAGAAAAGTTATTTAAGACATTTCCTACAATTGAAGAAGTTAATCTATCCCTCGATAAAAATATGCCTCCAATGGGAGCAGATATAGATTCAGCGGGAGTCGTCCTAAACTGTTCAAGATAAAACAGAAAGAGCCCTTTCAACTCAATGAAAGGGCTCTTTTTAAATATATAGAGTTTAAGAGCGAGATGTTATTTTCTCTCTTGCTCTTCTTTTTCTTTAGTATGTGCCACAGCTTCATCAACTACCTTCTTGTTGTCAAAGCGGTGTATGTACGATGTATATTCAGACTCTGCTCTGACATACTCATCATCAATAAACAACGGACTAGAAATAATATGATCAGCAGTTGCCCTATTGCTACAGAATACAATATTCTCTAATGATGCAAGACGGGTTAAAGCCTTGATATCTGTGTCATGCGGCTGAAGAGTCATAGCATCTGTAAAGAAGAATAAGTAATCTAACCCTCCCTCTACAATCCTAGAACCCATCTGTTGATCACCACCCAACGGTCCAGATTTTAGCAATGTGAAATCCCAATGTTTATCAGGGTGCTTTTCTGTCAAAGCTTGAAGTAGAAGCGTTCCTGTTGTCCCTGTGCAAAAGAATTGATGACCAATTAACTTTTCCGAGTTCCAAAGTACCCACTCAATCATATCTTTTTTCATAGCATCGTGTGCTACAAGCCCTATTCTGCGTCTTACAAATTTTGTTTTTTCCATTATATATTCGAATTAAAATCGTCTGTATTTAATGAAGAGAACTTCTTCTTTCCTTTGAAGTAGTAATTGTAGATTAAAGAACTGTTCATAACTCCTTCTGGATTCTGAATAGTTAGTTTTAAATTTTCATCTCTATCCGACTTAAAATCAGCCTTCATTTGCTGATAGTCCTTACGAGCCTTACGTACTGCCTTCGCATTGGAAAACTCTCCCTTAACAATATAGAACATTATAGCTATATAATCTAATACGAGGCGCTTTTGTTCAACTTGCTTCAAGCTTTTTGTATTAAGATTTTTATACGCCATTAATAAATTGTTACGGAAGTTCAAATAGGTTTTCTTCGGATTCGATTTGTTTAGCGTAGCACCGCCTTGGTGATAAACTAAACTTTGGGGCACTACCACTACTTGATATCCTCTACTCCACAATCTCCAGCATAAATCGATTTCTTCCATGTGAGCAAAAAAGCGATAATCTAGCCCACCGACTTCTAAATAAGCTTTTCTTCGGATAAACAAAGATGCTCCTGAAGCCCAAAATACAGGTTGAATTGAATCATATTGTCCATTATCTTCCTCAAGGCTTGACATTATCCTACCACGGCAAAACGGATACATCCATTTATCAATATAACCACCACAAGCCCCAGCATATTCAAAGTGAGACTTGTTGTGCCACCAACGAATCTTTGGTTGACAAGCTGCAACTGATGGGTTTGCATCTAAATAAGCAATCTGGGGTTCAAGCCAATTGGGAGTGACCTCCACATCAGAATTTAATAACACAACGTATTCTGATTCAATTTGAGCAATGGCTCTGTTGTATCCCTCGGCAAAACCATAATTTTCTTTCAAGTTCAATAGTTTAGCCTCTGGATACTTGTTCATAACTAATTCTAAAGAAGAGTCTGTAGAACCATTATCTGCAACATACACAGCTACATTATCCAAATTACTACATGATAAAGCATGTGGAAGAAACTGATCTAAAAGCTCAGCTCCATTCCAATTCAAGATAATGACGGCAACTTTAAGCATTTTCTTCCTCTCGTTTATGTTTCCAACGTTTATGTGACCAAAACCAAAGTGCAGGATTACGTGCAATTGTACGCTCTATAGCCTCTGCAAAATATTGAGTAATATATCCTTCTTCAGTCTTTTTAGGTTCCAGAGTAACTACCTCAAAGGTTACACGACCATAGCCACGCTTTATACGTTCTAAGTCGCAATAAACTACAGGATAATTCATCATTTTAGAAATACGCTCGCCCCCATCCATAAATACTGTATCCTGATTTAGGAAAGTTGTCCAAAAACGAGCATCGTTCTTACTTGGATTTTGATCGGCAATCAAGCCCAAAGCAATCTTTGTACCCGCTCTTTTATATCGAATTAATTCACGTGCCGTAGAGTGCTTAGCCACATTCACACCGCCAAAGCGGCTACGCAAGTGCTGAAACAGTTTATCAAAATACTTATTACGTAGCGGTTTATAAACTTGAACTGCTTGATCTTCCTCTCGCATATGCATTTTTGTACCTACAATCCACTCAAAATTAGCATAGTGAGGAATCATCATGATCACACCTCCGTGTTTATCAATTGTATCTAAGAAAATATCTAGATTGTTAAGTTCCATGCGCTTAAACATCTGTTTACGGCTCATGGTTAACATTTTTATCTCTTCAACAAAATAATCGGATATATAATGATAGAACTGTTTTTCTATTTTAATAATCTCTTTCTCGGTCTTATCAGGAAAAGAGTTCGTTAAATTAGTTCGGACGACACTTCTTCTATATTTTACCACTCGATAAAGTATAAACGCAATAAAGTTTGCCAAAACATATAGAATGCAAAAAGGCAACAATGAAATGAGCCAAAATATAGAGTATATCAGTCCGTAAATAATTTTTTCTTTCATATTTTTTTACCTAATAAGGCTGTTTTGTCTAGGTTGTACTCGCCCAATTCCATTTGCACAATCTCATTATCTAAAGCTGCGTCATTTGGAATTTCAACACGTATATAGTTATTTGTAAAGCCATGCATGACCTCCCCATCATGAGATTTCTCAAGCAATACAGGGAATGAGCATCCGATGTATTTCTGATAAAATCCTTTAGTTTTAGTATCTGATAAAGATAATAATTTCTGACTTCTTAAATGCTTATCCTGGGAACTAACCTCATGGTCAATCTTCAAAGCCATAGTTCCTGGACGTTCAGAGTAGGTAAATACATGAAGTTGCGAAATGTCTAATCCAGAAATAAAGTTATAACTGTCATTGAAAAACTCTTCAGTTTCCCCACGAGTGCCAACAATTACATCTACACCTATGAAAGCATTAGGAATTAGTTCTTTTATTTTATGAACCTTGTGAGCAAAAAGAGTTGTATCATAACGACGATGCATCAGCTTTAAGACATCATCACTACCCGATTGTAATGGGATATGAAAATGTGGCATGAATCGTTTAGAGGTAGCTACAAACTCAATAATTTCGTCTGTTAGTAAATTGGGTTCAATTGATGAAATACGATAACGCTCAATCCCTTCAACTTCATCCAGTGCTTTGACCAAATCAAAGAAAGTTTCATTGGTAGATCGACCAAAATCTCCAATATTAACACCTGTCAAAACAATCTCCTTTCCACCTTCTTTAGCAGCATTTTCACATTGTTCTACCATAGATGCAATTGAGCCATTGCGACTAAAGCCACGAGCAAAAGGAATTGTACAGTAAGTACAGAAGTAATCGCACCCATCCTGTACCTTCAAGAAGAATCGAGTACGATCTCCACGAGAGCAAGAAGGAGCAAAGCTCTTAATATCTTTTAATTTAGTAGTATGCGCTTCGGCAGTCTCTTTTTTATCTAGATTACCTAAGAATTGAATAAAGTCTTTCTTCTGATCAGCTCCCAACACAATATCTACACCTTCAATTTCTGTAATTTCCTCGGGTTTGAGTTGTGCATAACATCCAGTAACCACTATAAAAGCTCCTGGATTCTCACGCATCATTTTCTTTATCGCTTGGCGACACTTCTTGTCCGCCATTTCTGTCACTGAACATGTATTTATTATACAAATATCAGCTGTTTCATTTTTACGCACTGTACGTACACCATGTTCTTTTAGTATCTTTCCAAAAGTTGATGTCTCTGAGAAGTTAAGCTTGCAACCTAAGGTATAGTATGCAGCTTTCTTATTTTGAAATATAGTTTGATCAATCATTCTTTTATACCTAATAATATATTCGGGTACAAAGTTACTCATTATTATGCTTAAAATTTGTTATCCTAAATGGTTGTTATTTCTTAAAAGGCTTTAAACTTACAAATTAATTCCTACTTTTGCTCAAAATAACTCATTACGTGCAATGATAAAAGAAAACTTTATAAAGTTATACGAACATAGTTTTAGAGATAACTGGGATTTACCTTGCTATACAGACTATGCAGAAGATACTAGCTTCACTTATGGCGAAGTGGCTAAAGAGATAGCAAAATTGCATCTTCTTTTTGAGCATTGTAAACTACGCCGTGGTGATAAAATATCATTAATTGGTAAAAACAATGCAAGATGGTGTGTGGCTTACATGGCTACAATCACCTATGGTGCTATTATAGTACCTATTTTACAAGACTTTAATCCTAATGACGTACATCATATTGTAAATCACTCTGAATCAACTTTTCTTTTCACAAGCGACTCCATTTGGGACAACCTAGAAGAGGAAAAACTTCCCAATGTTCGTGGTGTATTTTCACTAACAGATTTTAGATGCCTTCACCAAAGAGATGGTGAAACTGTTCAAAAATTCATGAAATACGTGAATAATGAACTAAGCAATAAATACCCAAAAGGATTCTCTGTAAACGATGTAACTTATACTACTTTATCAAATGATAAAGTAATGCTTATCAACTATACTTCAGGAACTACTGGTTTCAGCAAAGGAGTTATGTTGACTGGTAATAACCTGGCTGGTAACGTTACATTTGGCATCCGCACAGAGCTTCTTAAAAAAGGAGACAGTGTCTTATCTTTTTTACCACTAGCTCATGCCTACGGATGTGCTTTTGATTTCCTCACCGCTACTGCAGTAGGAACACATGTTACCTTATTGGGTAAAGTACCTTCGCCAAAAATCATTATCAGAGCATTTGAAGAAGTTAAACCAAACCTAATTATTACTGTGCCTCTAGTCATTGAGAAGATATATACCAATGTCATCCAACCCCTTTTAGGAAAAAAAGGAATGAAATGGGCATTGAGTATTCCTGTTCTTGACACACAAATATACAGTCAAATTAGAAAGAAACTAATTGATTCATTAGGGGGAAGATTTAAAGAAATAATTATCGGTGGTGCAGCTATGAATCCTGAGGTAGAAGAGTTTTTCTACAAAATTAAATTCCCATTCACCATAGGTTATGGAATGACTGAATGTGGTCCACTAATTAGCTATGCACCATGGGACGAATTTGTTGCTGGATCTTCAGGTAAGATTCTCGATATTATGGAAGCACGTATCTATAAAGAAAACCCTGAAGCTGCACTTGGAGAAATTCAAATACGTGGTGAAAATGTGATGACAGGCTACTACAAAAATGAAGAAGCTACAAAAGAAGTATTTACTGAAGATGGTTGGTTACGTACTGGTGACCTTGGAACAATTGACGAAAACAACAATATATTTATCAGAGGGAGAAGCAAAACGATGATTCTATCGTCTAGTGGACAAAACATATTCCCTGAAGAGATAGAGACTCGTCTCAATAATCTTCCATTTGTTGTTGAGAGTATTGTTGTTCAGAAAGACAAACGCCTTGTAGCACTTGTATATGCAGACTCAGAAGCACTAGGTTCCCTAGGACTAGACACTGAACAAAGTTTAAAAACAATTATGGATGAAAATCTAAAGAATTTAAATAAATCTGTTGCTGCGTATGAACGAGTAAGTCAAATAATACTCTACCCCACAGAGTTTGAGAAAACTCCTAAAAGAAGTATCAAACGCTATTTATATGAAAATGTATAAATAACAATGACTATAAAATAATAACGGGTGCTAGATTAAATTCTAGCACCCGTTACTATTTTAAGGCTCACCAGCAAAAGTGTGGGGAGTCATGACTATGCATATATCTTAGCCAGTCTAAAAAGGAAGAAGTTGATATCACTTACACCTCTAAGATTAGCTCTAAAAGATTTAATCTTGGCATTGAAGCTCTCTGCCGAGGCATTAGTAGCCCTATTTACAAAGAAGTTTAATATTTCCTCGTAGTTATTATAAATGGTCTTGACTATTGTTCCAAATGTCTTGAAGCCAGATTCCTCTACTTTCTTATACCATTTGGCTAAG
>JASLDF010000047.1 GCA_030151635.1 Bacteroides sp.
TGATTATGAGCTAAAGAATAAGTAAATCACCTATTCTTTAGTCACTATTCATTCAGCTCACTATTTTCGTGGCGAGTTTCCTTTTCGGTAATTAGGTCTTCTTTTCTGTGGGTGGTTTTGTCGCTTACTCATCGCTTTAGGATTGAATTCGGGTGCTTCACCTAATTCTTTAGGTAAAGGAATCTTGTAAATTTCTTTTTCTAAGAATTCTTCGATTCTATGGAATCCTTCTTGGTCCATAGGGTTAACTAGAGTAATGGCAACACCATCTTGATTTGCACGAGCTGTTCTGCCAATACGGTGTACGTAATCTTCGGCATCTTTAGGCACATCATAATTAATTACCAGCTTAATGTCGTCAATGTCAATTCCCCTTGAAATGATGTCTGTACCTACTAGAATGTTAATATCGCCAGATTTGAAACGATAAAGCATATCTTCACGTGTGTGTTGCTCAAGGTCTGAGTGGATTTCACCAACTTTTAGTCCCATACGAGCTAATTCACGGCTAACTTCTTTGACTTTTAGTTTTGAAGAGGCGAAAATAATTGATTTCTCTGGCGGATTTGTTTCAAATAAAGTTTGAATAATTCCCAACTTCTGTTTGTCATAACAAATGTATGAGGCTTGAATAATCTTTTCGGCCGGTTTTGATACTGATAACTTTATCTCTTCAGGATCATTCATAATGTTTTTTGCCAGCTTTCTTATTTTTTCAGGCATCGTCGCCGAGAATAAAATTGTTTGTCTTTCCTTAGGCAATAACTTGGCAATTTGCATGATATCTTCGCTAAATCCCATGTCTAACATTCGGTCGGCTTCATCAAGGATAAAGTGGGTAACTTTCGACAAATCTACGTAACCTAAATTTAAGTGAGATATTAAGCGACCCGGTGTAGCAATTACTACATCGGCACCCATAGTCAATCCTTTCTTTTGTGTTTCAAAAGTTATGCCATCACTGCCCCCATAAATAGCAACACTAGATACTGGTAAAAAATACGAGAATCCTTCCATTTGTTGGTCAATCTGTTGAGCAAGTTCTCGGGTAGGCGACATGATAATGCAGTTTATCGCATCTTGAGCGTGTTTACCTTCTGATAACTTATTTAAGATGGGTAGTAAAAAAGCTGCAGTTTTGCCTGTACCTGTTTGAGCTACTGCAATCAAATCTTTGTTGTCAAGTATTATTGGGATTGCTTTTTCCTGTATCGGAGTACATTCCTCAAAGCGCATTGCATCTAGTGCTTCTAGAACACTCTCATTTAAATTAAATTCTGAAAACTTCATTATCTTATAATATTATCAAAACGGATCGTTTGTTTTTTCACTTAATAACTATATAGTAGCTATTGTTTTATTGGGCATTTTTAATTTCTAAATCATTAAAACCTAGATAATATAAAATTCCGTCTAAGCCCACGGAGTTTATGAGATTGGGTGCTTCTCTTTGCACTTTTGGCTTGGCATGAAAAGCAACGCCTAATCCAGCCTCTAAAATCATAGGAAGATCATTTGCTCCATCTCCTATCACAATGGTTTGTTCGGTACTAATACCTTCTTTCTTAGCTAGCTCTTTAAGTAATTCAACTTTTCGAGTAGCGTCAACTACCTCTCCTAAAAAGTGGCCTGTGAGTTTACCTTTTACAATCTCTAAATTGTTTGCATAAATATAATCAATATTATATCTATTCTTTATGTGGTTTGCAAAATATGTGAATCCACCTGATAAAATAGCCGTTTTGTAGCCTGCAATTTTCAGAGTACGCATTAATCTGTCTAAACCTTTAGTGAAAGGTAGATTTTGTGCAATATCAACCATAACACTTTCATCGAGACCTTTTAATAATGAAACCCGTTTAGCGAAGCTTTCTTTGAAGTCAATTTCACCCCGCATTGCACTTGACGTAATTGCTTTAACCTCATCTCCCACACCGGCTCTAACTGCCAATTCATCAATAACTTCAGTTTGAATTAATGTTGAATCCATATCAAAGCAAATTAACCTCCTGTTTTTTCTATAAATATTGTCCTTTTGAAATGAAAAGTCTAATCCCGTAGTAGCTAATTCTTTGAACTGAGTACGTAAAAGTTGGTCATCGAATGTTGTTGTGGGCATAACTCGGATCTCGTAGGCAACGTTTTCTCCTTTCGTTTCACGAAGTGATTGAGCTAGGCTAAGTCTTTGAGTAGAAATAGTGTTGAAGTTGTTTGAATTAAGTATTCTAGAAACCTCAGCTAGTTGTTTTGTATTGATTCTTTTACCTACTACGGTTAGTATATATTCAGTATTTATTTCTTTATCTATTAATTCCTGATATTCTATCTCTTTGATAGGGTAGAAGTTAGCTGTTATTTCAAGTCTGGAGTCTAAATCTTTAAAAGCCTCTTTAATCGGAAGGATAGTTTTAATGGATAATTCGCAAATAATGGATATTAGAACTTCATTGTTTACTTTAACTTGTTTCAAATCGAGGATTATGGCATCATATTTGACTAGAACAGTAGTGATTTCACATAAAAAATCAGAATTTATTCGGCTGGAGATGCTAATTTGTATCAGTTTTGTATCAAATGATGTCATAATCAATGTTAATTTTAATCTTGCAAAATTAGGCAAAAAACTAATCTTACTAGACTTCCAGAGCCTTTTTTTTATTTAAATCTTCCTTCCTATGATTTGTTTAGAACTCTTAATTATTTGGATGTTAGAAATAAAAACGCTTACCTTTGTTTCGGTTTCAGTTCTAAAAAAGCTCTGATTATCAATAAAAAATTGATTTTTATAGCTTTAAAAATAATGTTTCAGGAAGAAACCCCTGCTCGAGGCAGTCCTGAATAGTAGTAACTAAATTCGAATTACATGAAGCATGTAAAATGGATTTTTGTTGTATTACTCGCAAGTTCCTTGACTTCTTTTATGGAAAAAGATAAAGCTTTTTCCGGTTTAAATGTAGGAGACGTGGCTCCTGGTATTGATATAAAAGTAATCGAACCAGATGTTGCTGTGTCTAACATGGAAAGTTCACAGTTTAACCTTTCCACTTTGAAAGGTAAATATGTAGTGCTTAGTTTTTGGGCTAGCTATGATGCTAATTCAAGAATTCAAAACGTTCAATTGAGCAATGCTTTGAAATCTTGCCCAAATGATAATATTGAGATGGTCTCTATCTCGTATGACGATTTTGAATCGATTTTTAAAGAGACAATACGTAAAGATCAAATAGTAGCATCTAATGTCTATTTTGATGAGAGAGGTGCCGAATCTGATGTTTATAGAAATTATAAACTGAATAAAGGATTCAAAAACTATTTGTTAGATGAAAATGGTGTGATTTTGGCCAAAAACATCTCTGTTGCTGATTTACCCTTATTAAATACACTCGCTGTAAATTAAATTTAGGATAACTATTAAATTTAGTTTGATAAGGTAGTAATGAAATATTTTAAGGGTTATTTAAATTGAATTTCAATGAGGGATAACTTTTAAATTTAAGGTAAAAAAGAGGAAATATACAACAAACATTAATCCACCACCTAATCAAGTTTCTTGATTGGGTGGTGGATTTTTTTTGCTCAAACTTTTTAGATTTAATAATCTTAGGAGCCTTAGAGATGTGCTTAAATGTTTTTCACACCCTTAGCTATTTGAATGTAGCATTCGAATGAATCATCTAAATCAATATAAATGTGCATTTTGTTATAAAAATGTAGTCCTAGGTGGTTCGTTGTATTGTTTTGTAAAAAAAGACTTCAGATATCTTTAATGCTAGTATATTTTTCTTAATTTCGCATATAATGCGAAGCCTTTGCTTTCCCAACAAGCAAATCTAGCATTCAATTAAATTTATTAATTGTTCAACATAATGCGACATATAAGGATAACATCATTCCCGAAGTCTACTTTGATAACTTTATTGAAGATGTTTATTATACGCATTAATACGCTTACCTACCAAAATGGAAGAACTTAGACATGAATGTGGCGTTGCCATAATTCGCCTATTAAAACCCCTGGAGTATTTTCAAGAAAAGTATGGAACATGGATGTATGCTTTAAATAAGTTATATCTATTAATGGAGAAACAGCATAATCGAGGCCAAGATGGCGCAGGAATTGCTTGTGTCAAGCTCGAAACCGATCCTGGGGAAGAGTATATGTTCCGTGCCAGAGCATTAGGCTCAAGAGCCATAACAGAAGTGTTTTCTATTATTCAAGAGAACTTCAAGAATGTTGATCCCGATAAACTGAATGATATCGAGTGGGTTAAAAAACACTTACCTTTTGCAGGCGAAATTTTTATGGGTCATTTGAGAGATAACTCAGCTGGTAAAGTAGGGTTGGAATACGTGCACCCTTTTCTGCGTAGAAACAATTGGCGAGCTAAAAATTTAGCTCTTTGCGGAAACTTCTGCATGACAAATTTAGATGAGATATTTTCTCGAATTACAGCCATCGGACAACACCCAAGAAAGTTTGCAGATGGCTATATTTTATTAGAGCAAATAGGTCATCGATTGGATAGAGAGGTGGAAAGAGTATTCAATCTAGCAGAGGCCGAAGGTAATACCGGTATGGAAATAACCAATTACATTGAAGACCATATTGATTTATCGAACGTACTTCGCTCTTCTAGCAAAGATTGGGACGGAGGATATGTAATGTGTGGAGTTACTGGAAGTGGAGAAGTGTTTGCTCAGCGTGACCCTTGGGGAATTCGTCCAGCTTTTTATTATCACGATGATGAGATCCTTGTGATAACGTCGGAGCGTCCAGTTATTCAAACAACCCTAAATGTTCTTGCTGATGAAGTTCAAGAACTTTTACCCGGACAATCAATATTGGTTGATAAGTATGGTAAGATATCGTTGAAGCGTATTCTTAAAGAGGAGAAAAAAAGTGCTTGCTCGTTTGAGAGGATTTATCTTTCACGAGGTAGTGATGTGGATATTTACAAGGAACGTAAGATGATGGGTGAGATGCTTATTCCTTCAATTTTAAAAGCGATTGAAGACGACTTAGACCATACAGTCTTCTCTTTTATTCCGAATACTGCCGAAGTTGCATTTTATGGGTTGTTAGAAGGTCTTGACATCTACTTGAACAAACATAAGGCAGAAGAAATTGCAATGTTGGGAAAACACCCTTCTGTAGAAGAAATGGAACGAATTTTATCGCAACGCATCCGCAGTGAAAAAGTTGCTATAAAAGATATCAAGTTACGTACTTTTATTGCAGAGAATAATAGTCGTAATGATTTAGCAGCACACGTATATGACATAACTTATGGTAGTTTAGTTGCTGGACAAGATAATTTGGTCATTATTGATGATAGTATTGTAAGAGGAACAACATTAAAGCAAAGTATTCTTAGCATTTTAGATAGACTACAGCCTAAGAAAATAGTGGTTGTATCTTCTTCTCCTCAAGTTCGTTATCCAGACTATTATGGAATTGACATGACTAAAATGGATGATTTTATTGCTTTTAGAGCAGCGATAGAGTTGTTGCGTGATAAAAATCAACAGGACTTAGTTGAAGCTACTTACAATAAATGTAAAGCTCAATTAGCACTACCTGCTGCAGATATGGTTAATCCAGTAAAAGATATCTATGACCAATTCTCTGATGAAGAAGTATCTTCAAAAATGGCAGAGATGCTAAGACCAGACCATATTCAAGCTGAAATTGAAATCGTTTATTTGCCGATTGAAGGATTACACAAAGCGTGTCCGAATCATAGTGGAGATTGGTACTTCTCAGGTAATTATCCAACTCCAGGAGGTGTCAAACTTGTAAATAAAGCCTTCGTACATTATTATGAAAATACATTCGTAAACTTATAAGCTTTAGTTAATAAGCTGTTCATATAAAAAATTCCTCGCTATATTTATTAGCGAGGAATTTTTTTGTAATCAGTTTTTTTGGAAATCAGTTTTTTATACAACGTATTGATAATACTTTTTTCTCTTCATTATTAACTACTTTGCTATAAGGAGCTCTAGTAGAATTAAACACAATACTATATAATAGGTTATCTTTGCTATTCAAAAGCCAGTGCGATGAGTTTGTTTCATTGTATGCATCATTACTGTAAGCACCTATAATTTTCAAAGTTAAACCTGTTCGATTGTATTCACCTTCTATTTCTCCTTTTTCTAATATATAGGTTAGTTTGTCGTTTACAAATTTACTAAGTTCTTTAAATTGCTCTACAGTTGGAATCTTCCAACCTTCAGGACAAAGTGCCTTCTCAGATTTAAGTGCAGACATATTATATAGTTTTTCTTCAGGATTTATCTTTGATGTTAAATATCCAGCAGTAACGACATAATTTCCTGTTCCCTTAGCTAATTTAGTTCCATCGGTATAGTATGATGTAGATAGATTGGTTTTCATAATAATTTGTGAACCTATTTTTATTAATGGATATTTATTGAACTCTTCATTTCTGCGATCCTCGATAAAGTAATCTTTTAACCTAATAATTTCAGACTCTTCGGGTTGTTCAAAGCATATCTTACCTTCTTTATCTATGAATATATATCTAATAACTGGGGTGTCATTTTTTGAGATTTTCAATCCACTATCACTCCAATTTATTTTTGCAGATAGAAGATTGTTATACTTTTCATTCTCTACAGCTAGGATATACCCATTAGAGAAATCTGGCTTATTTCCTTTTATAGGATAAATAGTGGTAGCTATGCAATCTATGTTTTCGCTCATCAATAGTTCTTTAGTTAAAATTGCTCTTTCAACCTTCTCTGCATTTTCAAGTATTACAAGATTCGTTTCTTTGAAATTAATTGAGTTGATAGATATTGCATCTAGAAGTGGTTTCATATCAATATTGATATCTCCACCTTCTTCCCATTGATTTATATCGGACTCAACTCCACTAATTTCAAAACCTTTGCTAGGCGTATATTTTATTCTAATATGATTAATCGTTCCCGGTTGTAAGCTATAATCTGCCGTAAAGTCACACTTGTAAACAATTCCTTCTGCCTCAATTTGAATTTGTTGATCTGATGTTATTAAAGATGGAAATACAATGGCTTCACATCCAGTAACAGACTTCTCTGCTAGTTGCCAATCATTGATAGGTTGAATCTGATTCATGGTATTTAGCTGTGTAAACTCTTCAGTTATTAAATTATACTTCCCCTTTGTTGGAAAGTTTATTAGACGCACAATAGGATTTAATTTAAGTAAATCTTGTGGAGTTGCCGAATCATCAATTTCTAGTGATATACCTATCTTAGTAAGAAGATGATTAAACTTTAGCGATAGAGAAACCTTGCTACTTCTTACATCATTCTTATAGGCTAAAAGGAAGTCTGATTTGTTTAGCTTATCTATTGTAGATTGATTTGTAGGAATACTGATACTAATATTGTTGTCTTTGTCTATTTTACGTGATTTTAAATATGGATAATATGCATATACCGTCGATTCTCCCTTGTCTTTTGGATAGAAAGCTTCATCATGTGATATGAAAATATTACCTTTTGAATATTCAAATATGGTGTTATCTAATAAAAGTTGATTATTCGAATTTGCTTTGAGAAATAATCCAATACAGTCGCTACTCTCAAACCGATTGTTTTGTACTCTTGTAGTGGTAGTGTTGATGGTTGGACGGATAGTTATTGGCTGTTCACCTAGTTCAATGGTTGAGTCCTCGGTTGTATTTAAACCATTGTAACAAGAACTACAAAGCATAAGTAATCCGAATGTAATTGTAATTAGTTTATTTTTACTCATATTTTAAAATTGTTATAATTATAAATAACTATAACATAGTTATTTATATTGTTTTTTTTATTCAAACTTAAAGTCTATGGTTACTTATGCCAAATCATAGGACAAGAAAAAACTAAATCTAGACTTTAAATATACTTTAGTCTAGTAATTATATAATGAGTACAAAAAAAGCCTCTACTAGAACTTTCTAATAGAGGCTTGTAAATATTTAGATTAATTTGAGGCTTAGTATTTGTCTATTTTTGTTATTTCTCCAGCAAGACTAGAGTCCATTAATTTACATATTGTATCATAATCGTACCCTTGTCCAACCAAGAACATTAGTTTTGTAACAGCACATTCAGTAGTACTGTCATAACCACTTAGCACTCCAGCATCAAGAAGATGTAGACCAGTTTCGTATCGTTGCATCTCAACCGTACCCGCATCGCATTGTGTGATGTTTATAATAACGACTCCTCTTTTTGTAGCTTCTTTGATTAGTTTAATTAACCAAGGCTTTTGTGGGGCGTTACCGGATCCATAAGTTCTAAGCACAACAGCTTTCACTTCTTTATTTGCCAATATTGGTGTGACGATATTCTCTTGGATTCCAGGGAAAAGGGTAATAACGGCTACATTAGGGTCAAAAAGATAGTGCGTCTTGAACTTTTGTTCAGGGGTTATCTTTTTTATAAAGCTATACTCATATTTAATGTGGATACCCACAGTTGCTAACGGCGGGTAGTTGAATGAATTAAAGGCATTAAAATTCTCTGCATTGTGTTTTACGGTTCGATTGCCTCGCATAAGGTGGTTTTCAAAGAAGACACAAACTTCAGGAACAATGGGTTTACCTTCCGAATTATAAGCCGCAGCAATCTCAATAGCTGTTAGCAAATTTTCCTTTCCATCTGTACGCAATTTACCAATTGGCAATTGTGATCCAGTAAGAATAACTGGCTTGTTTACATTTTCAAGCATAAAGCTCAAAGCAGACGCCGTGTAGGACATTGTATCAGTTCCATGTAGAATAACAAAACCATCATATTTATGATAATTTCGTTCTACTATCTTCGCCATATCAACCCAAAAAGACGGGTCCATATCCGAGGAGTCAATGGGGGGATTAAATTGAAACGAATCAATGTTCATGTTAAAACGTTTCAGCTCTGGAACAAAGTTTTTGAGGTGGTCGAAATCAAAATTTTCGAGTGCACCAGTCTCAGGATTTTCAATCATCCCAATTGTTCCACCAGTGTAGATTAATAATACGGATGGTCTTCGAGTATTCATGCTTTAAAAAATGACATCAGTACTTATCATATGATTATATGACCTATAAGATATCAAATATAAGTATTTTAATTTATTATTTGTCTATAATGCAGTGGTTTGTTCACCTATAAATTGCTGGTATTTACTTATTTTATTGAATACTAAGATAAGTATCGATGTCTTTATCACCTCTGCCGGAAAGTGTCACTACTACAATGTCTGTTGGTTTGAATGATTTTCTATTTAGAGCAGCTAATGCATGAGCAGATTCTAAAGCTGGAATAATTCCTTCTCTGAGCGTTAATTCAAATGCAGCATCAAGTGCTTCTTTGTCGGTTATAGCTAATACTTCTGCTCTTCTCTCAACTACAAGGTGAGCTGGAAGTGGTCCAACACCTGGATAATCCAAGCCTGCAGAGATGGAGTATGGTTCAATGGTATTCTTGTTTTCATCCAACATAACTAGTGTCTTGAAACCATGAAGAATACTCTCTTGACCAATCGTTAAACTTGCAGCAGTTTTACCAGTCTCTGCACCTAATCCACCTGCTTCAGCAAAAATGATATTTGCACGTAAATCATCTACAAAGTGATAAACTGTGCCACTTGCATTACTTCCACCGCCAACACACGCAATGAGATGATCTGGGTAATCACGGCCTTCTTTTTCTAAAAGTTGTTTTTTAATTTCTTCACTAATAATAGATTGAAGTCTACTCACCATATCTGGATAAGGATGAGGACCAACAGTTGATCCGATTAAATAGAAAGTATCTTCAGAATTTTCAGACCACACACGAATAGCTTCATCTACGGCATCAGAAAGAGTCATTCCTCCAGAAGTTACAGGATGTACAGTTGCCCCAAGCATCTTCATCTTTTCTACGTTTGGACGTTGTCTTTCTACATCTGTTTTACCCATATAAACATGACACTCTAGCCCCATTAATGCACATACCGTAGCGGTAGCAACTCCATGTTGACCAGCACCTGTTTCTGCTATGATTTTGCGTTTCCCCATTTTCTTAGCAAATAAGATTTGACCAACTGTATTGTTGATTTTGTGTGCACCGGTATGATTTAAATCCTCTCTTTTTAAGTAGATTTTACAACCACACTTTTCAGATAAATATTTTGAAAGGTAAAGAGGTGAAGGTCTTCCTACGTAGTCTCTTAGAAGTTGATCATATTCTTCTTTGAAATCATCACTTTCTAAAACCTTTAAGTAATTTTCTTGTAATTCTTTGATTGCTGGTTTTAACGATTCTGGAATAAATGCTCCTCCAAACTGTCCGTAAAATCCATTGCTGTCTGCCAAATAAGTCTTCATAATTATAGTGTGTTTAAATTTTTTGCATAAAAAAAGAGCCTTGTCGCATCGGCGACAAGGCTCTTAGTATTTTGTTATAATGATTCAATTGTTCATAATATACATATACGAGCGATGCTCCTTCACGACTCTGAGAGTTGTAAAAGACGCCACCACCAATTTGTATTTAGCATTGAACAATTCATTTGTTTTCTTTTTATTTTGATTGAGGCAAATGTATATTTTAAAATGATATGAAACAAATTTATACTAAATAAAAGACGAATTAGTGACAAAAAGGTGTTTTTATGTATTAATTACCATGAATTTTTATCGAAAAAGGCACTCTCTTATACAATTTGTTATTAACTTTATTTGGTTGGTAGTTTTGGAGGCATATTGCAAACTAGAATGGCTCAGTTTTGTTATAATACCAACGTAATTACATTACACTAAATCAATTTGTATTATGAATAATTTTATTTTTCAAAATCCCGTTAAGTTAATAGTAGGTAAAGGTATGATTGCCGAATTACCGAAGCAAATTCCAGCTGGTAGCCGCATATTATTAACTTTCGGCGGTGGAAGTGTGAAGAAAAACGGAGTATATAATCAGGTTGTAGAAGCTTTAAAAGGCTATGATTTGGTTGAATTCTGGGGAATTGAACCAAATCCAAAAGTTGAAACTCTTCGTATAGCCATTGAGCTAGGAAAAGAAAAGAAAGTTGATTTTGTTCTAGCTGTTGGTGGCGGTTCTGTAATTGACGGTTCGAAGCTAATTGCTGCAGCTCTTAAAACAGATGTAGATGCTTGGGATCTGGTGTTAGCTGGTAAACTAGTAAAAGACTCAGTTCCATTAGGTACTGTTTTAACATTGCCCGCTACGGGCTCCGAGATGAACTTTGGTGGAGTTATCTCTTCAACAAAAACGAGCGAAAAATACAGTTTCTATACTCAGTATCCAAAATTCTCAATTCTTGATCCTCAGGTAACTTTTACGCTGCCACTCTATCAGGTTGCTTGTGGATTATCGGATACATTTGTACATATCATGGAACAATATATGACGACTCCAAGACAATCACGCGTAATGGACCGTTGGGCAGAAGGTTTGTTGATGACACTTATTGAAATCGCTCCTCAAATTAAACAAAATCCAAAAGATTACGACTTGATGGCAGATTTCATGTTAACGGCAACAATGGCACTAAATGGATTCATTGCAATGGGGGTAACTCAAGATTGGGCTACACATATGATTGGTCACGAAATTACAGCATTGACTGGTTTGACTCACGGACATTCGTTGGCTATTTTACTACCTGGAACTCTTACCGTAATGAAAGAACAGAAATTTGATAAGCTTTTACAATTTGCAGAACGTGTATGGCACATTGAAAAAGGTACTGCGTCTGAAAAAGTAGATAAGGCGATTGCTAATACTCGCGAATATTTTAAATCTCTTGGACTATCAACTTCATTGAGTGATGAAAATATTGATGATGGTGTAATTCTTGAAATTAAGAATCGTTTCAACGAGCGTAAAGTTGCTTATGGTGAAGGAAAAAATGTAACAGGTGATGTTGCATATCAAATATTAAAAGAATGTATGTAATATGAGAACAGTAATTAGTCCTTCTGTTTTACGTGCTACGGTTGCTTTGGTAGTTGGCTTTATTTTGGTTAAATGGCCAGACTTAGCAAT
>JASLDF010000100.1 GCA_030151635.1 Bacteroides sp.
GGCCAAGATGGTTCTTTTTTAGCTGAGTTTTTAATTCAAAAAGGATACGAAGTACACGGTATTATTCGCCGTTCGTCATCTTTCAATACCGGACGTATCGAACATCTTTATTTGGATGAATGGGTTCGTGATATGAAACAAGAACGTTTAGTTAATCTCCATTATGGTGATATGACGGATAGCAGTTCCCTGATTCGTATTATTCAACGAGTACAACCAACTGAAATATATAATCTAGCAGCTCAAAGTCATGTTAAGGTGTCTTTTGATATCCCTGAATATACGGCAGAAACTGATGCTGTGGGCACGTTAAGATTGTTAGAGGCCGTGCGTATTTTAGGATTAGAGAAATCTACCCGAATTTATCAAGCTTCTACCTCGGAACTGTTTGGTGAGGTGCAAGAGATTCCTCAAAAAGAAACCACTCCATTTTATCCTCGCTCTCCTTATGGTGTAGCAAAACAATATGGCTTTTGGATTACTAAAAATTATCGTGAAAGCTACGGTATGTTTGCCGTAAACGGTATCCTTTTTAATCATGAGAGTGAACGACGTGGTGAAAACTTTGTAACCCGAAAAATAACCATTGCTGCAGCTCGAATAGCTTTAGGTCATCAGAATAAACTTTATTTAGGGAATCTAGATGCTGAACGTGATTGGGGATATGCTCGTGACTATGTAGAGTGTATGTGGCTGATGCTTCAACACGATGTTCCAGAGGATTTTGTAATTGCAACGGGAGAGAAACACTCTGTACGTGAATTTGCAACTTTGGCTTTTGACCGTTTAGGAATTAAGTTGCGTTGGGAAGGTAAAGGTGTTGATGAAAAGGGGATTAATCAAGCTACAGGAGATGTATTGGTGGAAGTTGATCCTAAATATTTTCGCCCTGCCGAAGTTGACTTGTTATTAGGTGATCCAACCAAAGCTCGTACGGAATTAGGATGGAATCCAACAAAAACTTCTTTCCAAGAGTTGGTAAATATAATGGTAGATCATGACAAAGATTGGGTTATTCGTCATTATGAAGGAGGTAAATCTTTATGATTGATAAAAAGGCTAAAATTTATATTGCAGGTCACAGAGGTTTGGTTGGTTCCGCAATATGGAAAAATCTAGAAAGTAAAGGATATACGAACTTAATTGGTCGAACTCATCAGGAATTAGATTTATTGGATGCTGCACAAGTGAAAGCTTTCTTTGATGAAGAGTGTCCAGAATACGTGATTTTGGCAGCTGCCTACGTTGGGGGAATTAAGGCGAATAGTATTTATCGTGCCGATTTTATCTATCGGAACTTGGGTATTCAACAAAACGTGATTGGTGAGAGTTTTCGTCACAATGTTAAGAAGTTGCTCTTCTTAGGTAGTACTTGTATTTACCCTAGAGATGCACACCAGCCCATATCAGAAGATGAATTACTGACTAATACGTTGGAATACACCAATGAACCTTATGCGATTGCTAAGATAGCAGGATTAAAGATGTGCGAAAGTTTCAATTTACAATATGGAACAAACTACATCGCTGTAATGCCAACGAATTTGTATGGTCCTGGAGATAACTTTGACTTGGAAACTAGCCACGTTCTTCCTGCAATGATTCGTAAAATTCACTTGGCAAAGGCTCTTTATGATAGTAATTGGGAGGCTATTCGTGCCGACTTAAATCATCTTCCCGTTCATGGTGTTGATGGTGAGGCAACCGAAGGTGATATTCTAGCTATGTTAGAAAAGCAAGGCATCAAAAAGGAGTGTCTTGATCTTTGGGGAACGGGTAAACCTCTTCGTGAGTTCTTATGGAGTGAAGATATGGCAGATGCATCTGTCTATCTCTTGGAACACATTGATTTCAAAGATACCTATAACTTGAGCGATAAAGAAATTCGAAACTGCCACATCAATATTGGCAGTGGTAAAGAGGTTAGCATTGCTCAATTAGCAAGCCTTATTGCCCAAACAGTGGGGTATAAAGGTGCTTTGAATTTCAATCCTAATTTGCCTGATGGTACCATGCGTAAATTAACCGATGTTTCAAAGCTTCATGGCTTAGGTTGGAAACATTCTGTAGAACTCGAAGACGGTATTAAACGTTTGTACAATTGGTATTTAAACAATTAAACATATACGAAAGCTCCTTTCCAACTTGGTATAGGAGCTTTTTTATTACCAAATAATCCATCAAAAGTAGTGTGTGCATTGTCGAGTATGACCATTAAAAATAATTAATCCATAAAATTACCTATTTGTAGGTAGATGCAAGTAGGCGTAATATAGTTACCTTTATCCTCAAATAAATATCGCGAGTATTTGCGTGATGCCATTTTACTTATGAGTAAGAAAGAAACAATCAGATGGAAGAAGATGAAGGCTTGGCTATTAATCGTAGCTTTGATTCCTTTGTTTTTAGTGAAATCATTTCACTACCACGATTCTTTTACCCATACGCATAATCATTCACATACGGAAGCTGATGGTGCGACTCAGATTGTAGAGTTGGGGCATAAATGTTTAGTTTGCGACTTTACCTTATCTAATTTTACACCAGTTTCTACTGATGTTGAATACCTATCTTGTACAGCCTTGGTGATCTATGTTGATCAACCAATTAATATCGTACAACTTGATGCAACTTCATGCATCTCTTTACGTGCTCCTCCAGTTGTTTAATCTTTATTTAGTTTAGTTCATCAATAAATAGGCGTTCTGCTCTCTCATTTCATGGAGCAGTTTGTTTTAGGCACTACCCTTGATATAGGGCAGTTAGTCTTGCATATTTAGTGGTGCTAATGCTGGAATATTTTTACAATTCGAAGAGTTGAACTACGTAAGATTTATTAGCAAATGAAAATGAATTTAATCGGCAAGGCTTTGTTGTGCTTGCTGTGTGTATCTATGTATGGGGTAATCTATGCCCAAAAAACAGAAGAATCCCTTGAGCTTATTATTCTAGATAGCACGACTAAAGAGGGAATTGAACATGTGATACTAACTATTGGAAATCAACACTTCTTTACGAATGAAAAGGGGAAGTGTACGCTATCTTTAAAAGATAGAAATGTGGGTATGTTCCTTGATATTGAGTTGCTGGGCTATAAAACTCAACAAGTGTCTTTGAACGATGTGCGTAAGACACAACCTTTTGTAATTGGCCTTGATTTGGAGTCTCAACAGTTGGATGAATTGGTGGTTGATGCTCGGAATCAATCTTCTTTTCGCAACTCGGTGGCACAAGAAATTTCTAGTTTTGATATAAGTAAGAACGTGGGCAATTCAATGACTGCCTCTCTCGAGAAAATGAAGGGTGTTAGCTTCATTCAGAGTGGTGCGACGGTAGTTAAACCTGTCATTCAAGGAATGCATAGCAATAGAATTTTAATCTTGAACAATGGGGTACGACAAGAGGGACAGTCTTGGGGAGATGACCATGCTCCCGAATTGGATGTAAATAATGTCGAATACCTTACGGTAATTAAGGGAGCTGAGTCGGTTCGGTACGGTTCACAAGCTTTAGGGGGTGTCCTTAAAATGGAGAGTCGTGCATTGCCTTATGGAAGAAAAAGTATGAAAGGCAGATGGTCTAATTCGTATGGTAGTAACGGCAAACGATATGCTACCACTGGTTTGCTAGACGGTTCGTTGCCCTTTCATCGGAACATTGCATGGCGAGTACAAGGCACTTACCTAAATGGTGGAGATCGATCTACTGCTAAGTATGTTTTGAATAATACGGGTATGCGTGAGTTTGATTTTTCTGCTGCTCTAGGATATCAACGTGACCATTTTGGAGTGGACCTTTTTTATAGTCGATACGATTCAAAGTTGGGGGTTCTTTACACTTCTCAACATGGTGATGTCGATTTATTTAAAGAGTTGATTCAGATTGGTCGCCCATTAGATGTTTCTCCTTTTTCGAGACATATAGATTATCCATATCAGCAAGTTATTCATCAAATTGTACGTTTGAAATCTTTCTATAAGTTTCCTAATAAGAGTCAGTTAAATGTTCAGTATGCCTACCAAACCGACCATCGGGATGAGTTTCACATGCGTCGAAATAATTTATCGCGTGTGCCTTCGTTAAGTCTGGACCTATCTTCTCATCAGTTTGATTTGGATTGGGTATATCCGTATTTGAATTACTTTAAAACAGAGATAGGTGCTTTCTTTGGTAGCTCAAATAATGCGAACAAACCAGGTACGGGCGTGGTGCCGATTATACCAAACTATACGCAACAACGTTTTGGACTTTTTGCTTTACAAAGATTGACCAAAGAGCGTTGGGGAATTGAGGCTGGTGTTCGTATGGATCGTGAGGTGAATAGAGCCGATGGATTTGATTCGTATGGTGAGCGTTACGGTGGACTTCGGCAATTTGGAAACTTAACGTATAATGTAGGAGGTAATTATCAGATTTCGTCGAATTGGAGTGTTGTCTCTAATGTAGGATTAGCGTGGAGAGCTCCCCATGTTTATGAATTATATAGCAATGGGCTAGATCACGCATCGGGTATCTATGTTATTGGAGATGCAAACTTAAAATCTGAAAAGAGTACCAAGTGGATTACTTCCTTGAATTACGATGCCCGTATGTTTTCTTTCTCTGTAGATGGTTACTTGCAGTGGGTTCGCAATTTTATTTATGATGAACCCTCTCAAAACTACATAACGGTCGTATCGGGTACCTATCCGGTATTTGAGTTTAAGCAAGTCAATGCCTACTTTAGAGGAGTTGATGCAGAACTATCGATTAAGCCATTAGATCATTTTCAATATGACTTGAAAGGCAGTCTAATTTGGGCGAATGAACAACATACGGGGAGGTATTTACCTTATATTCCTTCATTTCACCTTATGCAATCGATAGGCTATACCTTACCCAAATGGAGACGTTTGGAAGAAGTTGGAGTTCGCTTGAATCACAAATATGTGGCTAAGCAAAATCGATTTGATGCCGAAACAGACTTAGTTTCTTTTACGCCATCCGCCTATCATCTATTTGGACTAGAAATGGGAATTACCCTTCCAATTAATCAGACACACCGCCTCACTTTTTTAGTTGAGTCAAGTAATATTTTCAACAAACAATATAAAGAATATACCAATAGATTCCGATACTATGCACACGATGCAGGACGAGATATCCGCATTGTTGCACTTTGGAATTTCTAATTAATAATTTAAAAATCAGATAAATATGAAAACTAAAACAATGAAACTCGTAAGCTTCATACTTCTTCTTTTAAGTATGAATTTATCTTTTGTAGCTTGTAGCAATACTCCTGATTTACCAAATAATGAACTTGAGGAAAAAGACCATGAGAGTCCTGCTAAAGCTGAGTTGGTTCTTGTGGAAGGACATTTGCATGGAAAATATGGTTTCCATCAGAATCCGGAAATGGAAGGAGTCAAGTACTTACATCGAATTCAGAAAATAACTTTTGCTTTGACCGATAAAGGGTGGGGTATAACTCCTGATAGTGATCAACAATTTCGAGTAAAAAGTGCCTTAAAAGGCTCCGATGGTTGGGTAGTATATGGTTTGTGGATTAACTACTACAATGCGAAAGGAGAACTGATGACACACGAGTTCATTGAAAATGGACAAGATGCTATACATCAACATTTTTTTATTCCTAGAGACGTAGTGCCTACTTTTGATGGAGTTGTTGAGGCTGATGACTCAAATACAACGAACTTATTTGATTATGTATATTGCGATACGAACCCATGGAATAAGAATATGCATAACGAAGGAGCTAAGTTAACGGGCGATAAAAACCCTGTTGGTTTTAAAGGGTATTTTAAGTTTGACAAAACACGCAAGCAGTTTAGCCTAAGTGTTGAATTGATGCATGCTGCAAAGAC
>JASLDF010000102.1 GCA_030151635.1 Bacteroides sp.
TGAGGCATAAAGTACGTTCCGATCAATTAAAATGTATTTTTTACAGCATCAACACATCTTTACAAGAATAAAGTGAGTTTGTTTAAATAGGAATAGTCTTCTTTAACAGAGATACGTTCATATAATTCGGTTATTTACTAACTTTGTAAGAATAGAAAGATTTAAAATATGGCATCAAAAATAAAATCCAAACATAGAATTGCTATTAAAGTAGGTAGCAATGTGCTGAGTAGAAAAGATGGTTCGCTCGACATCACTCGTATATCTGCTCTAGTAGATCAGATTAGCGAACTACGAAAACAGAATTATGAAGTAATTCTAATCTCTTCGGGTGCTGTTGCAGCTGGTAAGACAATCGTTAAACCAAAAGGTAAGCTAGACGTAGTTTCTTCTCGCCAAATCTATTCGGCAGTAGGACAAGCTAGACTTATACATCAGTATTATACGCTTTTTGACTACTACAACATTCCCTGCGGACAAGTTTTAACGACCAAAGAGAATTTTGCTACTCGACATCACTACCTCAATCAACGCAATTGCATGAGCTATATGTTGGAAAACGGCATCGTCCCAATTGTCAATGAAAATGATACTATATCGGTTACAGAACTGATGTTTACCGACAACGACGAGCTTTCTGGCTTAGTCGCTACCATGATGAACTGTGAAAAATTAATTATCCTTAGTAACATAGATGGAATATACAACGGAAATCCAGCCGATAAATCATCTGTAGTTATTCAAGAAATTGACACACAAAAAGACAATATTGAGGAGTTTATTCAATCATCAAAATCAAGTGCTGGACGTGGTGGAATGCAAACAAAATACAACATCGCTCGTAAAATAGCCGAGGAAGGTGTTGAAGTCATCATTGCCAATGGTAAGAAAGAAAACATCTTAACCGACTTAATTAACGACTCAAATACACTTTGCACTCGCTTTATCCCTTCAAGTAAAGGGGTGTCGACCGTAAAAAAATGGATTGCCCATTCAGAAAGTTTTGCAAAAGGTGAAATTCACATCAATGCAGGTGCGAGAGAAGTTTTAACAAGCGATAGTGCTGTCAGCCTTCTTCCTGTGGGCATTACCCATATAAACGGAATGTTTGAAGCTAACGATATTGTTAAAATAATCGATGAAAATGGACTTCAAATTGGTGTAGGTTGCTCTGCTTTTGATAGTGAAGAGGTTGAGTCTTTAATTGGTCAAAGCAATTCAAAACCAATTGTACATTACGACTATTTATACATAGATTAATATGGAAAAAAACAAAGCCATTTTTGAGGCTACTCAAATAGCAAGCAAACAATTACTATTGCTTAAAACAGATGAAATTAACCGTATTCTTCAAGATTTAGCGACAGAAACTGAAGCACACTTTGACACCATTCTCCAAGAAAACGCCAAGGACTTGGCATTGATGGATGTTGAAAACCCAAAATACGATCGTCTTAAATTAACCGAAGAACGCCTTCAAGGCATAGTCAACGATATTCGTCACGTAGCTACCCTACCCTCACCATTGGGCCGCATTCTAGATGACCGTACGTTAGAAAATGGTTTACATTTGGTAAAGAAAGCCGTTCCATTTGGAGTAATTGGGGTTATTTTTGAAGCGCGTCCAAACGTCTGCTTTGATGTCTTTTCCCTTTGCTTTAAATCGGGCAATGCTTGTATTCTAAAAGGAGGTTCTGATGCGGCTAATTCAAACCTAGCCATAAGCAAAATAATACGTAGTGTACTAACTAAAAACCAATTGAATCCTGATATTTGCACCCTACTTTCAAACGACCGTGAAGCAACCAACGAGTTGTTACAAGCACAAGGATTGGTCGATTTGATTATCCCTAGAGGAGGTAAGTCACTTATTCAATTCGTACGCGAAAATAGTAAGATTCCCGTGATTGAAACAGGGGCTGGGGTTTGTCATACCTACCTTCAAGAAACTGGAGATAAAGAGATGGCACGCAATATTGTTTACAATGCAAAAACGAGACGTGTTAGTGTTTGTAATGCATTAGATTCGCTCATTATTGATGCGAGTAGAGTGCAAGACCTACCTTATATCTGTTCCGAATTACATAATAAACAAGTCATCATCTATGCAGATGAATTAGCTTATAAAGCCTTGCAAGGTCACTATCCTAAAGAACTTCTATTTGAGGCTGATTATTCTAGTTTTGGAACAGAGTTCTTGGACTTCAAAATGTCAATCAAGACTGTGAAAGATATTCACGAAGCACTTAAACACATTGATAAATACAGTTCTAAACATAGCGAGGCAATTATAACAAACGACAGCAATGCGAAAATTCTATTTGAATCGTTAGTTGATGCTGCTTGTGTGTATGTAAACGCTTCAACGGCATTTACAGATGGTGCTCAATTCGGATTAGGGGCTGAAATAGGCATCAGTACACAAAAGATGCATGCTCGCGGTCCTATGGCTCTTCAGGAAATCTGTAGTTATAAATGGATTATTGAAGGAAATGGACAAGTTCGAAATTCGTGATTACTTCAAATATAAAAAATGGGTGTTAGCTTCACTAACACCCATTTTTTTAATCCATTTTCATGGTAGCTCTCTCCGTATTTATAGTTTGAATTAGGCTTTCTCCTAATCCAATACGATATCCCAATGAGGAGTATAAAATTCCCCCATTACTATTAACATACAGCAATAATGGGAAATTATCATTTATATTAATTTGAAGTGTATTCGTTACCGATGAGAGTAAATCACGGTTAACATCGGTAGCCCAAGTTGTTTGATCTGGCAGATTTTCAAACACCGACGAATCAAAAGTTGAACTCAATTTATCTTCAGGAATCACAAAGATGACACCACCACCCCAATCATTTAACTCGGTTACTTGTTTAGGTAAATCTTGTAAAACGTGTTTTGTTGGCTCTTTCCCAGGATCAGAAAAGCAAAGAATAACACCTTTTCCATTTGAAAGATTCTTCAATGTAGACTTCCCACCTTTGGTAAATTCTATGATTGAGTTCATATCTACTATCCCCATAACCTGCATCTTTCCTTTAGGCATTGGTAAAGTAATTGTTATATTCTTTACATCACCTTCTTTTAGTTCAAAGTAATCAACTGAGGTAGTTACAGAACCATCATTTGCTCGACTCGCAACCATGTAACGATAGTACCCTACATCTAATGTTAAAGAGGCTGGGTAATTACTCAATCTATCATCACCATAGTAATTTAAAGATTTAAAATTTCCATTTTCAAATCTAGCTAAACTAAAATGACTACCATAACTTGGTTTTATAATATTGTCTTTAGAATTAGAGAATGATATTTTAGCAGAGGGCATTACAACTTTGGCTTCTGGCTTCTCAAAATAAACATCTATCCATTCATTATTTTCATAAAACTGTACCTTAGCAGTAGCTTTTTCAATTCTAGCCGCCACACCTACAGATCTACATACAGCTACAAAAAAGATATCTCTAGAAATCTTATCTGTCACTTTTAATTCGTAAACACCCCAAGGAGTAATCCTACAGTTATAATAATTATCAACTGTATTCAGTTCTATATTATTTTTTATGTATTCAATTAATAGAGCAACATCTTTCTGAATGCTTACAGCATTTTCAGAAGAAATTACACGATGAGCTTTGGATCTCCAAGGCGAAATTAGTTCACGTTCAACTCTTGGTGACAAGATATACGGAGCAACTAAACCTGCAGGAGTTCCTTCTTTAACTCCAAACTCTAAACCATTTGATAAATGATCCACTAAAAAATCACATGGTGTATCTCTTAAATCTTTATCAAGTAGAGAGTTCAAAAATGGATACAAGTAGGAGTTACCCTTTTCATGTTGAATGAACTTATAGATCTCAGTCCAATTACCCTGGGCCTTAAATAAATATTTAAACAGATCCAGACTATCAAGTTGAGTTTCTTCCGCTAATCTAGCAGCATCTTGTACTGTTGCGAAGGTCTCCATGTATGCCATACGTATTGAGTCCTCATAAACTAATCTAGACATATTAGCCCTAATCTTATCCTCGGAAACTTCAGGTGCTGGACCCTCTTTCGGAGGATTCATCTCGATAAGTTCCGCATAAGCAATGTTTGGCTTCTTACACAACTCTATTGTAACCAATTCATCTGTTGCTGATGATTTTATGTAACCGTATTCTTCACCTTTAGAAGCCCAAACCAAGATATCACCATATCCTGAAATAATAGAAGCCTCTCCAGCTTGATTTGAAACCGCATGTGCTATTGGATAAAACTCTGCATAATTATAAACATTGAAGTTGATACTAGCACCTTCAATTCCTTTACCCTCTTTATCAACAACCTTCACCAATACTTTTCTCGTAGGTGCATAGATATGCATTAAGTTTATAACCGAATTTAGGTTACTCTTCTTGTTATATTCTTCAATGCCATTATACAAACCATATACAGAGGTTAACATCATCATACTTCTCTGAGCTGGAGCAGTAAACCATGCCATGTTCAACTCAGGCTCTGGTTCACAAGCCCCCATATAATACCACCTACCATCCACCCAAGCTTCCACCCAAGCATGATTATCATCAGTATGAACCCATCTTGGAGTATATGCACTACGTGCTGGAATACCTACCGCTCGAAGAGCAGCTACCGTAAACACCGTTTCCTCTCCACATCTACCCCAAGAGGTCTTAACCAAAGCTAGTGGTGATGAAGTTCTTCCATCCGTAGCTCTATAAGTTACCTTTTCATGACACCAATGATTTACTTCCAAAGCAGCCTCATACATTGACATGCCTTTTACTCTATCTTTCAACTCTTCGAAAAAAACATCCCGAGACGAATCTAAATATTCATTGCTTGACCTATGAACCAACACAAAATGTCGAAACACATCTTCTGGCACTTTCATACCCCAATTAAAATAATCTCTGGCTCTAAAAGCTCCTTTAACTTGATTAAGAAAGAAATCTCCATCATAATCAGCCAAATCTGTAAGAGGCATGTATGCGTATAAAAATTCCAGAGCCTCCTTTTCCTCTAATGTTATATCCTGTCGATTAAAAACAGTAAATAAAGCTTCAGCCCGATGTTTTGCTAAGTCTGTACGCTTTGTAAATTGTTCATGAACTTCTTTTCGATAATTATAATCACTTAAGAAATGATTCTCATTACACGATTGAAAAGAAAATAGTACCAATAATAATATTGAATACCAAAATTTATTAATATTTCTATTCATAACTATTGCCTATAAACAAATGATATAGATTCCTTATGGAAATCTATATCATTATTGTAATTAGTAATTACTTAGTAAACATTTTGTATAATCTCTCCTTTACTTATATCAATTTCAATTTGAGGGATAGGTAATATTTCAGCACCTGTCTTAAAATTTTTAAATACTTTTGGAGCCCAACCTATTCGTACTATATCAAAGAACCTAAAGCCTTCCAAAGCCAACTCCAAGTGACGCTCTGTTATAAGTTCTTCAAATAGTTGGTCTCCAGAAGATGTTATTGGAGCTAATTTAGCTCTAACACGCAGTAAATTAAGATACTCTTTAGCCTTGGCCTCATCTTTATTACTACCTAACATACAAGCTTCTGCATAATTTAAATACACCTCTGCAAGCCTTATTAATTTATGGTTCAATGGTTGATTATTTCCCCTATTTTCAACTCTCTCTCCAGGTTTTAGATATATTTTTCGATTATAGAATCCAGACCTATCACCTGTTATAGCTGGAGCATTAGGATTAGCCTCTAATTCTATTTCGGTAGCTTCTTGACTGGAAATTAATGTTCCCATTTTTCGAACCACATCACCCGCATTATCATACGCTTCAGCCAATTCTCTAGTCGGCTGACCTACACCAAATCCTATCGTTAAGTTTCTTGGCATTGACATTAATACATGCCTATTTCCATTATTAACATTCCAAGAACCTAAATTTGGTGAATTATACATATTAACCTCAAGAATAGATTCCGAACAGTGTTCACCAGCAATTAAGAATTGGTATTGATAATCATCAACTAATTCATAATCTTGCAATTTAAATAGGTTTTCAGCAGCCTTCTTAACTTCATCATACTTCTTCTGATACAAATAGATTCGAGATTGAAAAGCATATACAGCTCCTTTAGTAATTCTACCTGCATAGTATTTCATATAATTAGGAATATCACTCTTTGATGGTAAAACTAAAGCATCTTCCAAGTCTTTTTCAATAGCTTCATATACTTTTTTTACAGGAGATCTATTTAAACGTTTATGATCTAACTCCAAAACATCCGTATAAAGAGGAACATCTCCAAACGTTTTAACCAATTCAAAATAAGAATAAGCTCTTATAAATTTTGCTTCTGCAATCATATATTCTTTTTTCGTATCCTTAAATATAGTGCTATTGGTTCTTTCCAAATCTCGAATCAACAGGTTTGCCTTATTAATACATTGATAAGTTTGAGAATACTTATTTCGAATTTCTCCATGCTCTGTTGGATATTGATAATTTTCCATTAACTCAAAAGTTGCAGCATCATTATCCGATCCACTATATGTGGCATCATCAGATAAGACATCACCAAAAGCAGTCATCGACCAAGTATATCTAAAATCTTTTAAATCGGAATAAACTGCTGTTAAACGCAATAATGCTTGTCTTTCACTCTCAATAACACCCGCTTTAGGATTTCCTAAAGGCTCGCGATCTAAATCAACGCAACTGCTTAGTACAAATAATACAGCTAATACCAAACTTGTTGATAATTTATATATTTTCATAGTAATCTTTTATTTAAAATGTAATGTTAATACCACCTGTTATTACTCTAGATTGGGGATAGATTCCATAATCTACTCCTCTTGATAAAGATGAAGACTGCCCAACTTCAGGATCAATACCACTATAGCTAGTTATTGTGAATAAGTTCTGTCCACTTACATAAACTCTCACTTTTTCAAGCATCGCTTTTTTAGTAATGACTTGTGGTAAAGTATAACCTAATTGTAAGTTTCGCAGTCGTAAGAATGAACCTGATTCTACATATCTATCTGATAATCTATTGTTGTTATTTGCATCAGTCGCTGATAGACGTGGAATATTTGTGTTTGGACTTTCAGGAGTCCAATAATTTAACAAAGCTCTATCTTTATTAGTAATGTCTGTAACATTATACGTGTATATTCTCATTGCGTTAAAGATGTCATTACCAATTGTACCACCAAACTGCATGTTCAAATCAAAGTTTTTCCACGCTAGACCAATATTAAAACCATAAATGACATCGGGGATTGATTTACCTATAACAGTTTTATCTGCATCTGTTAATTTACCATCATTATTAGTATCTACAAAATAGACATCACCTAACTGAGCATTAGGTTGGTAGCCTGCTTTCTTAACTTCAGCCAACTGTTCTTGTGTTTGAATCAGACCATTTGTTTTATATCCCCAAAATACACCAATCGGCATTCTTTCTGAAGTATAAGTCGCATTTTGATTTCTAATTACTGCTGATGAAATTGGAGTACCTCCATTTAGTTTGGTCATTCTATTACGAATAGTAGACAAATTAAGTCCTATACTATATTCAAAGTCTCTAATCTTATCTCTCCACTCTAAATTTAATTCAACCCCTCTGTTATTTGCTTCACCGATATTAGTAAATGTATTACTTGAATATCCCATATACAAAGGCATTGGAGCTGCTAAAAGCATATCTTTAGTACTCTTATCGTAATATTCAAAGCTAAACATCAATCTATTATTCAAGAAAGTTGCATCAATACCAATGTTGGTAGACTCCGTAGTTTCCCATTTAATATTACTGTTACCTAATTGTCTAACAGCCATACCTTGGTATAAAGTTTCATTCGAACCAGCCCCAAACAAGTATCCATACTGAGACCATAATGATAATAAATTGTAATACTGATAATTGGCAATGCTTTGATTACCAATTCGCCCCCAACCTGCACGTAATTTCAATGATGATATCCATGTTGCATTCATCCTTTTAAAGAATTGTTCATTATCAATTCTCCATCCTAAAGCAAACGAGGGGAAATTACCCCAACGATTATCTTTAGAAAACTTAGAAGAACCGTCTCGTCTAAATGTTGCTGTCACTAGGTAACGATTATCATACTCATAATGAGCCCTACCTAAATAAGATATCATTGCATAATCAGATGCCGAATCGGATAAGGTTTGTTTTGATTTATCCAGACCTGCTCCAAAATATTGAAGATGTCCAGCCTCTCCAGCAAAGTCTGTACCTGATCCTCCTAGATTTTCGGTCTTACCCCACTCGTTTGTGTAACCTAAGACAACATTAAGATTGTGTTTCTCTTTAAATGTCTTAATATAAGATATGGTGTTTTCCCAAGTATAATAATTACCTTTTCCATTATTTTTAGATAAGAAGGTTTCATTGTTTTTCTGATTATTTGAAACAAAGTACATAGGACTAAAGTTTTTGCTATCATTCCTTCTAATTTCTGCACCAAAACTACTTTTCAACTTAAGACCTTTGACTATTGATACTTCTCCATATGCATTACCTACAACAGTAAATTGTTTATTTTTAGAGCTATTATAATCTAGATCAGCCAAAGGATTGTAATAATCAATGTATGGTGAAGAACCATAAATCCAGTCACCTGTAGCATTTCCTGCATCATCACGAAGCTTGTATCTTGAAGCAACTACTGGCTCAACCCTAATAGCATTACTAATAACTCCATAATCAGCATCATATAACCCTTGATTATTGTACTCACTAATACCACTAGAATTTGAGTTAGAAAGAGTTATGTTAGAACCAATTGTCAAATAATTCTTAATAACTGTTTTTTCAGTGCTTTGACGAATTGAGATACGTTCGTATTCCGACTTCTTAATTGTACCTTCTTGATTTAAATAATTAAAACCAAAATTATACTTATAGTCATCAACACGACCGCCACTTACACCTAAACTATAATTATGCATAAAGGCAGTCCGAGATATTTCCTTCATCCAATCTGTATCTGAAATATAGGTTCCATCAGGTAATTTATGCATATTACTCATAGCATACTTATTATTAACCTGCTCTGGGCTCCACTTAATTAAATCTAAATTTACTGGTTTTACACCAGCACCTTCTTTAACTTTATTCACATCAGATTGAAGACCATACCAATCTTTTCCATCCATCAAATCTAAGTTATTGAGTAATTTACTCACCCCCCAATAAGCATCAAAACTAACGGTAGCTTTACCTGTTTCTCCCTTCTTCGTAGTTATTAAGATAACACCATTTGCTCCTCTAGAGCCATATATAGCCGAAGCAGAAGCGTCTTTAAGTACCTCCATTGACTGGATATCCGAAGTACTCAAATAATTTATATCTGTAACGGGCATGCCATCAACAACAAATAGAGGAGAAGCATCATTAACAGTTCCAACACCACGGATGCGAATAGTCGCTGATGCACCAGGTGATCCTGAATTCGATGTTACTGAAACACCTGTAGCCAAACCTTGAAGGGCCGATGCCACATTTGCAACAGGTTGTCTGGCTATTTTTTGATTATCTACGGATGCAATAGCTCCGGTTATGTCACTTTTCTTCATTGTACCATATCCCACAACAACCAATTCATCCATTACTTGGCTATCCATAGATAGGGTTACATTGTTAATTTCTTTAGTAATAATTAGCTCTACGGGCCTAAAACCTACATATGAAATAATAATTGTACTTCCTTTAGGCACTGATAAATTATAATCACCATTAATATCTGTCGATGCACCTACCATTGGTGAGCCTTTCAGCACAATACTTGCACCTATCAAACCTTCACCAAACTCATCAATAACTTTCCCTTTTACTAGAATAGTCTCTTGTTGATAAATTCCTGCAATTCCCATACTAGCTGTTGGCAATGCTGCAACAACAGAGCCAGTAGAGAAGATTAAAGCACCTGCTAAAATACTTAGAGATCTTAGCCTCATTCCATGTTTTAAATTCATAGCTAATCTGTTATTAAAAATAATTATTAATTTTAAGTATTATTAAATTATAATAACCGGTATAAAGTTAAATAATATTATTTAATATAAACAATATTAACTTAACTTAAAGTTATGAACTAAAAACTGCCATATAAAGCTTTATTATTAAAAAAATAGACACTTATTTAAAATAGCAAGAATAGACTCTAAAATAACACCGTTTATTTAAAATATAGGGTGAGTTTAATCATAGTAACATATTCACAAGGTAGTACACAACCAATAATTCTACTCATAATACTTTCTCCTCGATGGGTATATAGAGTATATAATAATACAAGAGCCAGTTAGGCACAAATAAAAACTCTCGTTTATATATTCACAAAATATATAAACGAGAATCTCAAATCATAATTAGAAATACTTAGCTAAACCAACTTCAACCGATCTAGTGTAACTGTAGTTTTCATAGGACCAAACATCACGACAACTCGCTTGTTTTTCACTTCATGAACAACACCAATTGCTCGTTCACCATCAAGCCTCACACGACTACCTTTTACAATCGGAGAGATTACTTCGCTATCTACCAAAGGTTCAACCTCAACAACCTCATTCACATGTTTAACTTCAATTACTTCAGGTTCTTCGTCTTGCGATAAGTCAGTCATAACAAAAGCACTCATATCATATTCATGCTCTACCTTAGAAGACGATTCAACTATAATATCTTCTGATAACCCGATTTTTCTTGCTACCTCTAGTGCATAAGAACTTCCTGGCTGTCCTATAGCTAATTTATAAAGTGGCCTCATCTCAATAGAATCATATAGCATCGCTCCATTGATAATACCATCTGTTTTATAAGCAAAATACTTCAAGCTATGAAAGTGCGTAGTTATTACCCCGTAACTCTTTTTAGCATTGATACGATCTAACAATGTTTCTGCAATAGCTCCTCCAATCTGAGGTTCTGTACCAGAACCAAACTCATCAATCAATAGAAGAGTTTTATCCGTACAATTCTCGACAAAATACTTCATATTAATTAGGTGCGAAGTATATGTACTTAAACTATTTGCTATACTTTGTCCATCACCTATATCAATGAAGATATGATCAAAGACTCCTGCAGTAGAATTCTTCGCAATAGGTATTAACATACCACATTGAAGCATATATTGTAGTAAGACAACAGTTTTTAAACAAAGCGACTTACCACCCGCATTAGCTCCCGAAATCAACAATAATCTATTTTCTTCATTCAGACGAATATCCAAAGGTTTAGCAGACTTATTTAGTTTTTTAAGCTCTATGTTCAAAAGTGGATGTATCGCTTCATTCCAATGAATGAGAGGCCTGTTTTCTAATTTGGGCATAGTAGCTTTAAAGCGATTGCACACGTAAGCCTTTGCACGAATAAAATCAACTTCGGCCAAAAAGTGATGAACAGTAACCAGACTCTTGATTTGAGGACGAATAAAGTCTGTAACATCAATCAATATTTTAACCATCTCCCTACGCTCATCAGCCTCAAATTCACGTAATCTATGGTTTGCATCAGCAACAGTATCAGGCTCTATAAACACCGTTTTTCCACTCGCAGAACCATCGTGTACTTTCCCCTTCAATTTGCGCTTATTCGCAGCCATAATAGGTAATACCATAAGACCATCACGTAAACTCATTTGTGTACCTTTATCAATTAATCCCATATCTTGGGCATCACGTAAAGCCTTTTGACAACAGCGTTCTACATGTTTGGTAGCTTCACGAATATCTTTACGAATTGAAGAAAGACGACTCGTAGCATTGTCTTTTAAAACCCCTGAAGAGGAGTCTAAGACAGTAACTATTTTATCAATAATCAATGGAAACGTCTGTACTTGATTGGCTAAACGGTTTAGAAATGGATACTTACTAACCCCTTTATCATTCTTTAAGCGATTTAGGAAATGTACTATATCCTGAACTGCAACGAGGGTTTTCATAAGTTCAAACAGTTCGGTTTCTGAAAACCAAGCCGTAATATCTTCTATAATATGAACTAATACCTCACGATTATCAATGAAGTTATCTGTAGGGAAGTTCTCATTATTGCGTATAATCAATAGGAACTCATTGGTTTGATTTAAAAGCTCTTGAACTTTATTATAATCGGTAGAAAACGACATGGTTTCTACGCGCTCTTCTCCTAGAGAAGATAAACACTTTTCTTTTATGAATTGGCGGACGGTATTTACTCCAATTATATCCTCTAAATTTTCTGGATAAATCATAATCTCACAAAGTAATCTGTCAATCCTGCTCTTCAACTATTAGGAAGAATCAATGGACTAACCATGAATAAAATAATTGAATTAAAATGAGATTCTCCATACTATATATCACTTCAAAACAGGGTGTAAAGAAGAAGGAATAGAAATTATTCTATCCTAAACGACGACGTTAGATTGTCATCCTAGATATATTATGGAGTTTACGCGGATATCAAAAAAGGGAATTGATTTGGTTTATAATAAAAAAGGAACAGTAAAATACTATTCCTTTTCTTGCGGAGAGGGAGGGATTCGAACCCCCGGAGCCTCGCAGCTCAACGGTTTTCAAGACCGCCGCAATCGACCACTCTGCCACCTCTCCATTCACTCTCTTGTGAACTGTTTCTTGTCGAAAGCGTTGCAAAGGTACTAATGTTTTTTAAATAGCCAAACGATTAGTCGACTAATTTATCGAAAAGTTGTATTTTTGCAACTCAGTTAAGAATACATAGAAATGATATATCCGAATAATTTTGAATTTAAAATAGGGTTTGAACAGGTTAGAACCATACTTAAAACAAAGTGTTTAAGTACATTAGGAGAAGACAAGGTCGATGAGATGCTCTTTTCGAAAGACTTCATTGAGGTCTCGGAGAAACTAGATCAGACCTATGAATTTCTTCAAATTATTCTGGAACAAAAGAATTTTCCCGATCAATACTTCTATGATGTTCGTCCATCTTTAAAAAGAATTAAGGTCGAAGGCATGTATTTAGAAGAATATGAGCTATTCGATTTCCGTAGATCTTTAGATACAATCATACAGATTGTAAAGTTTCTTCAAGAGATTCCCGAAGGTGGTGAAGAAGAGGTTTCTCCCTACCCCGAATTGTGCAAACTCATTGGTGAGATACAAATGTACCCTCGCCTACTAAAAGACATAGACCAGATTCTAGACAAGTACGGTAAGATAAAAGACAACGCCTCTTCTCAACTACTAAACATTCGTCGTGAATTACAACGAACCACAAGTAGTATTTCAAGTTCGTTAAACCGAATTTTGCGTAGTGCACAAATGGATGGTCATGTGGATAAAGACGTTACTCCCACTCTACGTGATGGGCGATTGGTTATTCCGATTGCGCCTGCATTAAAACGTAAAATTAAAGGAATTGTACACGATGAATCTGCCAGTGGAAAAACTGTATTTGTTGAACCTGCCGAAGTTGTTGAAGCCAATAATAGGATTCGTGAATTAGAATCGGAAGAACGTAAAGAAATTATCCGAATACTAACAGCCTTCTCTAACGAGCTACGCCCTTTTATTGCAGATATATTAGAATCATACGAATTCTTGGGCGAGATTGACTTTATTCGCTCTAAAGCGTACTTTGCTATCGAATCGAAAGCCATTCGTCCTACGGTGGTCAATGAACCTTTAATTAATTGGGATACGGCAATCCACCCACTTCTTGCTAGGGCTTTGGCAAAACAAGGCAAGAAAGTTGTGCCTTTAGATATTGAACTGACTCGTAAAGATAGGCTACTAATTATTTCGGGTCCGAATGCTGGAGGTAAGTCAGTCTGTCTAAAAACGGTTGGATTACTGCAATATATGGTGCAATGTGGCATACTGATTCCACTTCGAGAAAACAGTCAAGTCGGTATATTCGGTAGTATCTTTATGGATATTGGTGACGAGCAGTCTATTGAGGACGATTTAAGTACCTATTCATCTCACCTTACCAACATGAAAATGATGGTTAAAAATTGCGACCATACCAGTTTACTTCTGATTGACGAGTTTGGTGGTGGTACCGAACCCCAAATTGGTGGAGCCATTGCCGAAGCACTTTTAAAACGTTTCAACGAGCAAGAAGCTTTTGGTGTAATTACAACACACTACCAAAATCTAAAGCACTTTGCAGAAGATCATGCTGGCATTATCAATGGTGCGATGTTGTACGACAGACACGAAATGCAAGCTCTTTTCCAACTGGAAATAGGTAATCCTGGGAGTTCTTTCGCTGTAGAAATTGCCCGTAAGATTGGTCTTCCAGAAGAGATTATTCAAGATGCATCCGACATCGTAGGTATTGAATATATCAATGCTGATAAATACCTTCAAGACATTGTTCGTGACAAACGATATTGGGAAAAGAAACGCCAAAACATCCGTAAGAAAGAGAAACAGATGGAAGACACCATCGAAAAATACACGGCCGAAATCGAGACGCTGCAAAAGTCAAAGAAAGAAATTATTCGTAAATCGAAAGAAGACGCAGAAAACTTATTAAGCCAGTCGAATGCGGTTATTGAAAACACCATTCGTTCTATTAAGGAAGCTCAAGCCGAAAAGAATAAAACACGTGAAGCACGTAAAGAACTAGACGCCTTTAAAGAAACTGTGTTAAAGCAAGAAGCACTTGATAAAGAGGATGCCATTGCAAACAAAATGAAACAACTTGCCGATAAGCAAAGTCGAAAAGAGCAACGTAAAAAAGAGAAGAAAGACACGCCGGTAGCCCCAATTGTTATCAAGAAAGAGGCTCCGATTGCTGTTGGCGACAACGTTCGTATTAAAGGATTAACCTCTGTAGGAGAAGTGCTTGAAATTAGTGGTAACAATGTTATTGTTGCATTTGGACACATCAAGACAAATACGAAGCTGAACAAATTAGAAAGAAGTAACACACCTGTCAAAACAGCAAAGCAACCAACTAATTTTGTGAGTGGACAAACCACAGATAGCATGCACGAAAAGAAACTTGGTTTTAAACAAGAGCTAGATGTTCGTGGAATGCGTGGCGATGAAGCCCTACAAGCTGTTTCGTACTTTGTTGATGATGCTATTCTTGTTGGTGTATCGCGTGTTAGTATTTTACACGGAACCGGATCTGGTATTTTAAGAACCATCATTCGCGAATTACTAGGTACAAATTCGGGCGTTAAATCATTTAAAGATGAACACGTTCAATTTGGAGGTGCAGGAAAGACCATTGTAGAGTTATACTAATGAAAAAATAGTCTTTCTAAGTTGCTGATTTAGGGCTCACAAAAACTATCTTTGTTTTAAGATCTAAAAGAGCAATACGATGAGCAATAATCTTTTAAACGAGCAACTTAGCTACAACGGTGAAGAATCTACACCAACAACTATAAAACTCTACTCCTACAGTAATAATGGCGTGGACCAAAAAGTCATAGAACAATCTAACAAGCAGTTAGACTTAGACCCCACCCTAAAATACTGGATTAAAGTGGATGGATTGAGTGATGTCAATTTAATTAAAGACATCACCAATCAGTTCAACTTAAATTTCCTTTTGGCTCAAGATATTCTAAACATCAATCACCCTACAAAAATTGAAGAGTATGACGACTTTATCATCGCCATCCTAAAGTTCTTTGTAAAAGATACGGATGAGGAATATCAACCCCTGCAAATTACGTTGGTTATGGGCCACAATTACCTCATTACCTTTTCGGAAGTGGCACATCCTTTCATGGATAAAATTATCTCTGCCCTAGAACAAGATACCTTACGAATTCGTCAACGATCTATTGACTATTTACTAACCGTGGTTTTGAACAGTATTGTAACAAACCATACAACGGTCATTATGGACATAAACGACAATTTGGATGATGTAGAGGAGCTTATCCTCACAAACACAACCTATAACAACTTAGGTATTGAAATTCAAAAGAACAGGAAGCAGTACATTAAAATAAAAAAAGCTATATTGCCACTGAAAGAGCAATATGGTAGATTGTTTCGTGCAAACCCTGAGCTTGTAAGACATGAAAACATTGCATTTTATAACGATGTCAATGATCATTTGCAATATGTTTTACAAAACATTGAACTTTGCAGAGAAACCCTATCCTCACTTGCCGACCTCTACATTTCGAACAACGACTTAAAAATGAATGACATCATGAAGCGATTAACTGTTGTTTCAACCATATTCATTCCATTGACATTTTTAGTTGGCGTCTGGGGCATGAACTTTACCGGCATGCCCGAATTAGAATGGAAGTTTGGCTACCCTGTTGCTTGGGCTATTATGTTACTCATAGGCATCATTGTCTATTTGTATTTTAAAATCAAGAAGTGGTATTAACCTTTTAAATTCATAATACAGTCATGAAGACAATCAAAGAACTTTATCGCATCGGAACGGGTCCTTCAAGTAGTCACACTATGGGGCCAAGAAAAGCTGCAGAGTTGTTTCTAGAAAAACATCCATCGGCATTTCGCTTCAAGGTTATTCTATATGGTAGCTTAGCGGCTACTGGCAAAGGACACATGACCGACGTCGCCATTCTAGACACTTTACAACCTAAAGGTGAAGTCGAATTGGAATGGGTTCCTGAGATTTTCCTACCGTTCCACCCCAATGGTATGACTTTTATAGCATACGATAAAAATGGCGTAGAAATGGACCAGTGGACAATCTATAGTGTTGGCGGTGGAGCATTGGCCGAAGAAGGTGCAGCTTCGCATGTCGAAACAAAAGATGTGTACTTCATGAAGAACATGACCGAGATCTTGGAATGGTGTAATAAAAGCGGAAAATCATATTGGGAGTACGTAAAAGAGTGTGAAGATTCGGATATTTGGGACTACCTAGCTGAGGTATGGAAAACAATGCAAGATGCAATCCATAGAGGTTTGAACCAAGAAGGTGTACTTCCTGGACCACTAAACCTTCGCAGAAAAGCGGCGGCTTATAATATTAAAGCGACAGGATATACACGTTCGTTAAAGTCTAGAGGACTAATTTTCTCGTATGCACTAGCAGTATCAGAAGAAAACGCTTCTGGTGGAGAGATTGTAACTGCTCCAACTTGTGGTTCGTGTGGTGTGATGCCTGCGGTATTATACTACTTACAACAAACTCGTGATTTTAGTGATACAAGAATTCTTAGAGCTTTGGCTACTGCAGGACTTATTGGTAACATTGTTAAACACAACGCATCAATATCTGGAGCCGAAGTAGGTTGCCAAGGTGAAGTAGGTGTAGCTTGTGCAATGGCTGCTGGTGCTGCAAACCAACTATTTGGTGGAAGCCCTGCACAAATTGAGTATGCTGCAGAAATGGGATTAGAGCATCACTTAGGAATGACCTGCGATCCCGTTTGTGGATTGGTACAGATTCCTTGTATCGAAAGAAATGCTTATGCAGCGGTGAGAGCACTCGATTCAAATATTTATTCAACGTTCACAGATGGAATTCACCGTGTATCGTTTGATCGTGTTGTTAAGGTTATGAAACAAACTGGACACGATTTACCTTCGTTATACAAAGAAACCAGCTTAGGTGGCTTGGCTAAAGATTTTGAGCAAATGTAATGCACTTCCACAATTATGAAATAATAAAAACGCCAGACTTATGTAAGTCTGGCGTTTTTTGCTTTTATTTTCCGAGTTTTAAGAAATTTCCTTTTTTATCGAATAAGAGCGAAACATCACTTTGGAGTTCCACATTATATTCTCCTTTCGATTGCTCTATCTGTGTAATAATATCGCCTTCAAAGTTTTTAGTAATATAGTCTAAAATAGGCTGGATAATTACCGAATTTGGAACGGCATCTTCATCACAATCTACAACGAGCCAATTTCCTTTTAAATCAAAAACAACTTCATGACCATTTGTAAATTGAACCACATAGAAACTGCTTTCAAACACTTTATTTTCCGAGGTTACTTTATCAATCTTCAAATTACTAAAATTACCCGTAATAAAGTTTTTCGCCTCTTTGGGCAAGTTATCTAAGGTTATTACTTTTGCTGCAAATGCAGGAATCATCAAAAACAGAGCAAGCAAGTAACATATAATTCTTCTCATTTCGTTCAGGTTTAAATGTTTAACTCGCTAAATATAAACATTTATTCCATTTTCTTTAATTGATCTTCCATTCTTTTTTGGTAATCCTTGAATTGTTTCTTAGTCATAATTGCCTTTAAACCCTCTTCGTAGGTTTTAACCTGTTTTTGCAACATATCAATTCTGTGCTGCTTCATTAGCATTGGAGTAGCCATAAATTCACAAGTAGTTCCTTTATTATCTCCTTTCATCATCGGACAATCTTGGGTTCTAGCATAATGGCCCTTACCGCCTCTACGTTTATGCGGATTGTGCATATCTCCGCGATTTGAATGGTATTGTCTAACATTATTAGTGAAACTTTCTTTGTTTAAAACTAAAAGCTTAGCCTTCTGTTCTTCCGACAAACCGTAAGTTTCACCCATTTGGCTCGTCAATACATCCGCTCGCTTTTCAAGACGTTCTGAACGGTTATTATTTTTGTGGTAATTTCTTCCCGATTTACGGTTTTGAGCCGATAACGTAAATGAACTAATCATTACAAATGATAAAACAAATACTAACTTTTTCATAATCGTTTTTTTTAGTGTTACTAATAGCTTAGACTATTCAGAAATAGAAAGGTTTAACTGCAGTACATAAAAAGTTGTTAAATCTTGAATAGTAGGTAGAACTACATCTCTAAAATAGGTTTGAATAGTATCGTATTTGTAAAAGAATAGGTAAACTATCAATTATTAATGTATTTTTGTCTTATCAATAAAGAGGTGTTTTATTTCATAAAGCAATCTAAAACATATCTTTATGGCTTCTTGTTTTATATAGAAAACAAGAAAGCAATCAATTAAACACTAATTAGTTTGTAGAATGGAAACAATTCAACTGAAGAATATTCTTCCCAATATATTTTCAAACCTATCGGAAGTTCAGTCTGATGTATGGCAAAAAGAAGTATCTTTTGACAGAGAGGGTATTTATTTAATAAATGCCCCATCGGGTACTGGTAAAAGCTCTTTATGTAGTTTTATCTGCGGATTTAGAAACGATTACGGTGGACGAATTCTCTTCGATGAAACCAATATACGACAACTATCGTCAAAGGCTTGGGATGCTTGTAGACAAAAGGAGTTGAGTATTGTTTTTCAAGACTTACGCCTATTTGATGAGCTTACCGTCCTTGAAAACATATATATTAAAAATCGATTGACCAACCATAAAAGCAAAAAAGAAATTTACAGATTGCTTGACTACTTTGGAATTGCAGATAAAGTGGAAAGCCCTACTCGATTGCTTTCATTGGGGCAAAAACAACGTGTTGCCTTTATTAGATCTATCTGCCAACCTTATGATTTCATTTTGCTTGACGAGCCCATTAGTCACTTGGACGTTGAGAATAGTGAAAAAATTGCTCAAGTTATTCTAGAAGAGTCTAAAAGTAGAGGTTCTGGGATTATCGTAACCTCACTAGGTCATCAATTAAATCTTCCTTATACATCTGTTCATAACTTATAATACAACCATGCTATATAAATTATTAAAACATAAAGTAAGCCCTAAACAGCTGTTCAGTTTTGCCATTGTAAATATCATTGGTTTATCTATCGTCTTGATGGGCTTTCAAATCTATAAAGACATTAAACCACTGGTTTCTGGTACAGATAGCATCATGACAGACGATTATATTGTATTAACCAAGAAAGTGAATACAGTGGGAAGTTTGTTTGGTAGTTCTGGGTTTACAACGAAAGAAATTAATAAAATTAAATCACAAAGCTTTATTGCTGATGCTGGTGCTTTCGAAACCTCGCTGTTCAATGTTCGTGCAGCCATCAATCTGCCTAACTTTCCAATGAATTTATCTACTGATTTATTCTTTGAAGCTATTCCTGAACAGTTTTTAGACATCGATATTGAAGAGTGGCAATATGACGACTCCAATAAAATCATTCCGATTATTTTACCTAAATCGTATTTAGACCTTTATAACTTTGGTTTTGCTACCAGTAAAAACCTTCCTCAATTATCGGAAGGAGTTATCAACAACTTAATGCTAGACATTACACTCTCTTCAAACAATCATTTTGCAGAGTCGTATAAAGGTAAAATCGTAGGTTTTTCTAAGCGATTAAATACCATTCTTGTACCCAAAGATTTTCTAGATAAAACGAACGAAGAGTATGTTCAAAAAGTAAGTAAGCCTGCTCGTGTCATTATCAAAGTAGAAGACAGTTCGAATAAGGAACTAGCTGCATTCATTACCGATAATGGATACCAAATAGACGGTAATCAGCTCAATGCGAACAAGCAGAACTATGTATTAAATATTATCATAGCAATTGTCCTATCGGTGGGCATCTTAATTTGTATTTTGTCTTGCTATATTTTAATTCTATCCATTTATTTACTGCTTGAAAAGAACATCAGTACACTGGAGAACCTAGCACTATTGGGGTATTCTAGAAGTAGCATTGCACAACCCTACCGAGTCCTTATTATTGGACTAAATATTGCCACTTTCGGGATTGCAACATTGAGTGTTTTCGTTGTGAGACTTCTTTATCTGCCTACACTTAGAAAAATTGTTGATTCAAGCTATACACTTACATCAGGCTTAGATGTAAGTACTTATGCACTTGCGTTATTTAGTTTCATTCTGCTTACTTTTATAAGTGTGAGAATGGTACGTATTCGAATTCGTAAAGCAACAAAATTTATTTAAAAACTAGAAACTGATTCTGTCAGTTAAAAGCATAGAAAAAGCCGTTACAAACCTATAGGTAGTAACGGCTTTTTTAGTATTCCCTTATCCTTATTTTTTGCATCCCTGAGAAGGACGTGTTGTCTTCCTGAGAAGAGTGTGTTCTCTTACTAAGAAGACAGTGTTACCTTACTAAGAGAGAAACACATCGTTTTAATGCTCTAGAACGCATATAATAATCAAACCTAAAAAAGGTCGCTTGCAACCTTTTCTAATAATTGTAAACGACCTTCAAAATTTAATCAAATGGTGCAAAAACTTGAAAGTTTTGCAGTTTCTTTAGTTTTTAATTAGTTATTAACAGCCTCGGGAATCCAAGTCTTGACTAATTCTCTATTTTCTTCTAACCACTTTTTAGCCCCTTTTATTTCGTTCGTTGCCGACTCAACATCAGCCATAAGTTCACCAATTTGGGTGGTTGAGAATTTCATATTTCCAATAAATTCAGCAACAAATGGATCTTGCTCTTCATAACCTTTCCAGCAAATACTCTTAATTTGTTCAGCCTCGCCAAAAACACCTTTAGGATCTTCTAGAAATTTCAAATCGTACTTACTAAACTTATAGTGAGGTTTCCAACCGGTAACCACAACCCAATCGTTGGCTTTAATTGATTTGTCAAGCACCGCAACCATCATGGGCCCTGTTGAAGAAAGCAACTCCAAATCTAACTTATAATCTTTGATAGCCTGATCTGTTGAACGCATAATACCCGCACCAGTATCAATACCTACAATTTGTTTTTTGAATTTATCTTTGTTAGCATTCAACTCATCAATCGAATTAATGGTAACATAGCTAGGAACGACTAATCCAATTTTAGCATCGTCAAATAAAGTTCCCAACACAGTAAACTCATTTCCATACTTTTTAAAGTAGTCATCGTGGGTCACTGGTAACCATGAGTCTAAAAACACATCTACATCTTTACGAGCTAATGAAGCAAATACAGGTGCAATATCTGCGTTTTTCAACGAAACTTTATAGCCCTGTTCTTCAAGGATAACTTTCGCTAGATTGGACATAGCAATGCCTTCTGCCCAGTTCACATATGCAATAGATACTTTTTTTGTGTTTTGTTCTCCGCAAGATGCCAACATAAAGACAGCCATCAGCAGTAGTGATATTTTATTTAGTAATTTCATAATTATCTTCTTTTAATGTATAATTTATTTTTTCTTTTTCTTTGTAATCCCTTGAGTAATTCGGTCTAGAATAATGGCCAAAATAACCACGGCAATTCCACCTTCAAAACCTAAACCAATCTTCATTTGGGTAATTCCTTTCAATACAATCTCTCCTAATCCACCTGCAGCAATCATAGCAGCAATTACAACCATAGATAATGACATCATTATGGTTTGATTCACTCCTGTTAATATTGTAGGCATGGCCAAAGGCAATTGAACTTTAAAGAGTAATTGTGAATTAGTTGCACCAAAGGAGCGAGTAGCCTCAACAATATTTTCCGGCACTTGTCGTATTCCTAAATTCGTTAATCGTACAACAGGAGGCATTGCAAATATAACAGTGGCAAATGC
>JASLDF010000104.1 GCA_030151635.1 Bacteroides sp.
TTAGAAGTTAAATAATAGTTCATCTCACTTTAATTGTAAACTATATAGAAATTAGGTCACAATGTTGGTGTAAATCACTATTTTTGTATAAAACATATAACAGTAATTCATTTAATACAACTACGATGAAACGTATTTTCATATCACTTATTATATTATCCAGTTTTGTTTCAACATTACTTGCACAAGCACGTTTAGAGCCCGTAACAAGTTCTATTGAACTAGGTCAGGTTGAGTGGGATAATCCAGTGACAATAGAGTTCAGAGTAAAGAATAGTGGGAAAATTCCGCTGTTAATTGCAGATGTTATGTCTTCATGTGGTTGTTCTGTGCCTCATTGGTCTTCTCGTCCAATAGAGCCAGGTATGGAAAGTGTTATTAGTGTAGTCTATGATGCTAAAACATTGGGTAAGTTTCACAAAGAAATAACTGTGTATAGTAACTCGGATACAGATTTAACTTATTTGTCTTTTACAGGGCAGGTGGTTAGAAAAATTACTGAGTTTAAAAACTCTCATCCCATTAAAATCGGGAATATCCGATTAGATCGTGATACGTTGAGTTTTGGAACTTTAGTTTCGGGTAAATCAGCCACAGAGTTAATTCATTTTGTGAATGAGACAGGTGCACCATACAGACCCATTTTAATGCATACACCAACATTCATGAGTATCAAGTCTTCCGATTCATTTGTTGCAAGAGGAGAAAGTGGTAGTTTTTCTATTACAGTAAATACTGACCGTCTTGATAATTATGGAGTAGTAGATACTGAATTGTATTTGTCTCGTTTTGTAGGAGATAAAGTGGGCAAGGAAAATAGATTACCAGTGTCTTTCATTGTTATTCCAGACTTGAATACAGGAAAGTCTTCAGCACCACAAATTAAATTAAATAAAAGTCATTTAAATTTATCTGCAAAACTAAAAACAAAGAATAAAGCTTCTGGTTATGTTACTATAGAGAATGAGGCTGCAAATGTTTTGAAAATATTGAAAATTCAAACTTTTAGTCCTGCTGTTCAAGTTCGATTAAATAAGTCCTCAATCTCACGTGGAGACGTAGCTCGTTTAAGAATTACTGTAGATAAGAATAAAAGGTTATCACCAGATGATAGTATGCGTGTTTTATTAATAACAAATGATCCTAACAATACTGTTATTAATCTAAACATGTAATCTACTTCTCTGCTAACTTTATAAAACGCATTATATTATGAAACAACATCACCCGGAAAATGACGAACAATATAAAGGGCTGGTCGTGAATAAAGGAATAGCACAGCCCGATATCGTTAATCCGTATCTTAAGAAAAGAAAAAAAGCTCAAGAGTTATCTGTTAATGATTATGTTGATGGTATCTTGAAGGGTAATATAAGTATGCTTGGTAGGGCGGTAACACTGGTTGAAAGTGTAAACCCTGATCATGAAGCAGTAGCTCAAGAAGTTTTAGAGAAATGCTTGCCATACTCTGGTAATTCAATTCGTATTGGAATTAGTGGTGTACCGGGGGCTGGTAAAAGTACTTCGATTGATGCTTTTGGAGTCCATGTTTTGGAAAGAGGTGGCAAACTTGCTGTATTAGCGATTGATCCTAGTAGCGAGCGTAGTAAAGGTAGTATCCTTGGAGATAAAACTCGTATGGAAGAATTATCAAGTCATCCGAATTCATTTATACGCCCAAGTCCATCTGCTGGGTCACTAGGAGGTGTAGCACGTAAAACTCGCGAATCAATAGTATTGTGTGAAGCTGCTGGATTCGATAAGATTTTTGTTGAAACTGTTGGCGTAGGCCAAAGTGAAACAGCTGTACATTCAATGGTTGACTTTTTTCTATTGATTCAATTAGCAGGAACTGGCGATGAGTTACAAGGTATTAAACGTGGTATAATGGAGATGGCAGATGCTATCGTTATTAATAAAGCCGATGGTGATAATATTGAGAAAGCTAAACTGGCAGCAGCTCAATACAAAAATGCGTTACACTTATTTCCTGCGCCAGAATCAGGATGGTCTCCTAAAGTGATGACTTATTCAGGTTTTTATAAATTGGGAATTAAAGAAATCTGGGATATGGTCTATGAGTACATTGATTTTATTAAAAATAATGGCTATTTTGACTATCATCGCAATCAACAAAGTAAGTATTGGATGTTCGAAACAATTAACGACGCATTACGATCTAGCTTCTATAATGATAGAAACATTGAAACAATGATTGGTAATTGTGAAGAGTCTGTATTAGGTGGTCAAATGACGTCATTTGCAGCAGCAAGAAAACTGCTTGATACCTATTTTACAGATTTAAAAACTAGATAATTAAGTATTCTCTTTATACCGAATGATTATGGAAACAAATGGAAATTACATTGACAAGATTGAAATTAATAATCTTTGGAACAGACTTGACGTAAAGTGGGTCTTACGTCCAGATGTTAATATCCTTTCTGGAATTAACGGTATAGGAAAGTCTACAATACTTAATCGAGTAATTACTTTCTTGGAAGAACATGAACAAGAAAGTTTTAAAGAAAGAAACATAGTAGAAGGAGTTAATGTTGTATTATCTCCCTCTACTGCTACCCATATTCCTTATAATGTAATTAGAAGTTATGATCGTCCCTTGATGTTGAAAGACGTTGTGCAGAAAGCCGATGAAAACATCAATTCTGAATTAGATTGGCAACTATACATTCTTCAAAGAAGATACCTAGATTATCAAGTAAATATAGGTAATCGAATGGTGCAGTTGCTTAGCAGCAATGACGAGTCTGCCAGAATGGAGGCTCTGAGCGTTGCTAATAACAAGGCTAAGTTTCAGAATATCATTGATCGATTGTTTTCTTATACAGGAAAGAAAATTGACCGAAACAAAAATGAAATTTGTTTCAAGGCAGGAGATGTGGAGTTGCTACCATATCAGCTTTCTTCAGGAGAAAAACAAATTCTTCTTATTTACCTCACGGTGTTGGTTCAAGATGGGAAGCATTATGTCTTGTTTATGGATGAACCCGAAGCTTCACTTCACATTGACTGGCAACAAAGGTTAATAAATACGATTCGTGAGCTTAATCCTAATGTTCAAATCATAATGACAACACACTCTCCAGCTGTAATTATGGAGGGTTGGGTAGATGCGGTTACCGAAGTAAGTGATATTTCTACTTTAAAATAATAAGAATATGGCTAATTCACTACGTGCAAATCTGACTTCAGACTATTTAAAAGCTGCAAATTTATTGCGGTCTAAGAAAGCACGTAGGAGAATAATCGCTTATGTAGAAAGTTATGATGATATTGCTTTTTGGAGATCAATCCTCCAGAAATACGAGAATGATCAAGTTTATTTTCAAGTGATGCTACCATCATCCACCTCTTTGACGAAAGGAAAAAAAATGGTGTTGATGAACACGCTGAATGAAAGTAGCTTTGGCGAGGAATTAATAGCCTGTGTCGATGGAGATTATGATTTTCTGTTGCAAGAATCTACTTATTTATCTAAAACCTTAAATACAAACAAGTATATTTTTCATACTTATGCCTATGCCATTGAAAATTACTTTTGCTTTGCGGAATCACTCCATGATGTTTGTGTACAAGCAACATTGAATGATAAGGACATTTTTGATTTTAAGCGTTATTTAGAAGAGTTTTCTAGCATCATCTATGATTTGTTTTTATGGAATATTTGGTTTGCTCGCAATAGAGATACCCAAGCTTTTCCTATGAATCAATTTAATAATTTGATTCGAGTTTACTCTTTTCAACCATCTAATCCACAGAATTCCTTGGAGCGAATTAAAGATAAAGTTGATCGTAAACGTGAAGAGTTACATCGAAACTTCCCAGATGCTATCGATTCTGTTGAGTTTGAATTGGCTAGAGACCTGCAAGATTTAGGATTAACTCCCAAAACCACCTATTTATTTATTCAAGGGCATCATCTGTTAGACCAAGTAGTCTTGAGGATGTTGAAACCTATTTGTGCTAATCTTCGTCTTTTACGAGAAAACTATATCAAAAGACTGGCTGTACATGAGGAACAATATAAGAATGAGTTAACTGCTTATCAAAACAGTACGGTTGATGTTGAACAAGTCTTAAAGTCGAACTATCGCTTTGAGAATCTATTTGTATATCAATGGATTCAGTCTGATATACAGTGTTTTATCGACTCGTTGCTTGAACCTAAAAAGCCAATAGATTAGCTTTTGTAATATATTTTCTATTAATCCTATTAAGTTTATTTCTAAAACTAGATATGATTCAATAAGTCTATATTTAGTTATACAGCTTCAATTGATTACATTTGTATTTTAATTGTGATATGTTTAAAAAGTATTTAGCTATACGTAAGTTGTTTTTTTTAATATTATATGCTCCAAAAAATTATTTCAAAGTTTCTATCGTATAAATATACGGTTTCTTTTGCATTGTTTTTAACACTCCTCACAGGTATTACTCTTGGCTTTAGGCTTAATTTTATCCTTTATGGTTTCCTTAATTCCATTTTTATTTTATCACTTGTTTATTTGATAAGTAAGTTGAATAATAAACCTGCTATGTACTTTCTACTAGCTCCTTTATCTTTTCTAGTGTTTCTAGACTCATGTGTAATTTTATCTACAAGGAAGATATTGAGTTTAGAGTTGTTGGCTTCAATCTATGAAACGACACCTAGAGAGATGTTAATAATGTCTAGGACATATGCTGTACCTCTATTGCTTCTTGTCGTTGTTTTTATGTTTATCTTTTTCTCATCCTTTAATGAGATTAAAAAAATAAATATTCGAGTAACAAAGGTTGTATTATTAAGCTTTTTAGTTGTGTTGATACCTGTAGCTAAGACATTATTTGTTAAAAATTTAAAACTAACGTCTTTTGATTCTGAAGTAATTCAATATAAAATATCAACAGAGTCTAATCGATTTGATTTAAGTAATAGTCAGTATTTTTCTAGTTTACTAAAGAAGTGCCCATTTATCTTCCACACCTTTTTATTAAATTACACCTATTATGTGGAGAGAAGTGAAATAGATAAATACACTCTTGGATTGCGAAAGGTGCCTAACGAATTGACTTTTACACCCGAAAAAACTTCTCAGTACCATAAGATTTACTTTGTAATAGGAGAATCTTTAACAAGGAATCATATGTCTCTGTATGGCTATAAAGTCAAAACAACACCTTTATTAGAGTCTCTAGTAGATAAAAATCATCTTAAGTATTATTATGGTTTGTCTTCTTTTCTGTACACTAGAATTGCTGTGCCAAGTATAATTACGCCAAATAATGAATTGGTGTTAGGTAACTTATATAGTGATTACTATAGTATTGTAGAGTTAGCAAGAAAAGCGAACTACCACACTATCTGGTTGTCTAACCAACATGTTATGGGTATTTATGATGGTCCTGTGGCCGCAATAGCAAATACTGCTGATTATTGTTATTTTAATCAGAGAGATGATAGAGATGATTTTCAACTTTTGGATTTGTTAAGTAAACAGACTGATACTCATAAAAGTGAACTGATTGTTCTTCATTTACAAGGTAGCCATAGAGATTTTTCCACGAAGTATGATTCTATGGACTTATTAGATTCTATCGGCGATAAAGATATTGATCAGTATAATTTCTCAGTACATCATACAGATCGCTTACTGGACAAGCTTTATTCAATGCTAGGGCCTGAAGATTTAATAATTTTCACATCAGACCACGGAGAGATTCCTTCTACAAAGTTAGGTAGACATGGAGGTAAAGATTTGTTTGCATTTGAGGTACCATTATTAGTTATTTCTAAGGGAACTTTGAAGACTCATCTTATCGATGAATTTGTTTCTCCATTTACTGGGTTAATTAATAACTCTAGTTTATATTGGATTTTAGCAGATTACCTAGGTTATGAGCTTAATGATTCAAATTTTGTAACGTCTTTAGTTGAAGAAGGTGATCGTGTGGTTTCACTATTCAATGATAATGAGAAAGTCAGTATTAGATAAGTGTTATTTAGATAGGTGATTCGTGATGTTCTTTGCTAGAATACCTTTTTGATATCTTATATTTGTAATGAATCTAATCATTTACAAAATGTATAATAAAAAACGAACTCTAGCGACTTTGTGTGGAATTGCTCTATCTTGCTCACTTTTCGCACAAAAGATGCATACTGTTTGGTTTGATCAACCGATCAAAGCTACTTCTTCAGTTCCTGCGTGGACTATTAATTCTGGATATGGTGGAAATCCAGACCAAAATTGGGAACAATACACATTACCAATTGGTAATGGATCTATTGGGGCCAATATTTTCGGGAATATTGAAGAAGAGCGTATAACGTTTAACGAAAAGACTTTATGGTCTGGAGGCCCCAATGTCACAGACAATCCTTCTTATTATTGGAATGTCAATAAGCAAAGTTCAAAATACCTTCCACAAATCCGTCAAGCTTTTATTGATGGTGATGATAAACTTGCTGCACGTTTAACACGGGATAATTTTAACGGAGTAGCTAGTTATGAGAAAGGAGATGAATCTCCCTTTCGATTTGGCTCATTTTCAACAATGGGTGAATTTTTGATTAAGACAGAGTCAAATGGCCCTGTTCAGAACTATAAGAGAGCTTTATCTTTAGATTCGGCATACGTGAATGTATCTTATGACTTCAAAGATGTTTCATATAGTCGTAACTATTTCTGTTCATATCCTGATCGTGTATTTGTTCTACACTTCTCTGCGAATCAGCCCAAAAAACAAACTTTACGTTTTTCTTATGTAGCTCCTTCAAATGTGGTAGGTAAATTTAAAGAGATATCTCAGAATCACATTCAATATGTAGGTGCTTTAAAAGATAACAATCAACAATTTGCAATTGACATCATAGGAACAGCTTCAAATGGTTTTTTGACAGTCAACAATAATGAAATTTTAGTAGATGCAGCCGATGATGTAACTTTTAAAATAGTTGCATCAACCGATTACTTTATGAACTTTAATCCCGATTTTTCTGATGGTATGACTTATGTAGGTGAACATGCAACCATAAAGAATGATCGAGTTATTCAAAGCTTTTCAGAATTAAGCTATCAGGAGTTATTAGAAAGACATATTTCGGATTATAAGTCGTTATTTAATCGTGTTAATCTAACGTTGAATAATTCTTTAGATTATGTTGATTTACCTACCGATAGACGATTGGAGCGTTATAAATCTGGGAAGTCAGACTTCTATCTAGAATCTCTATATTTCCAATTTGGGAGATATTTATTGTTAGCTAGTTCTAGAGAAGGATCTTTACCCGCAAATTTACAAGGAATTTGGCATAACAATATCGATGGCCCTTGGCACGTAGATTATCACAATAACATTAATCTTCAAATGAATTATTGGCCTGTATCGGTAACGAATTTAAATGAATGTGCAAAGCCTCTTTTTGATTTTATTCGCACACTAGTGAAACCGGGCGAGGTTACAGCTAAGTCTTATTTTAATGCTCGTGGTTGGACTGCATCTATATCTGGTAATATATATGGGTTTACTGCTCCACTCTCTAGTCAGGATATGTCATGGAACTTTAATCCGATGGCAGGTCCGTGGTTGGCTACACACATTTGGGACTATTACGATTATACTCGAGATATTGAGTTCTTAAAAGAGAACTATGATATTCTAAGGGCTAGTGCAAACTTTGCAGTAGACTATATGTGGAAAAACCCACAAGGAGTATTTACGGCTGCACCATCTACTTCTCCGGAACACGGACCTATTGATCAAGGTGCTACTTTCGTTCATGCTGTTGTGAAAGAAGTGTTATTAGATGCTATTCAGGCTAGTAAAGTATTAAATTGCGACTCAGAACTTACCAAAGAGTGGTTGAATGTTTTGAATAACATTCAACCTTATGAGATTGGAAGATATGGGCAATTATTGGAGTGGTCAAAGGATATTGATGATCCTAAAGATGATCATAGACACGTAAACCATTTGTTTGGTTTACACCCAGGTCGAACAATTTCTCCTATTACAACCCCAGAGCTAGCAGAAGCTTCAAAAGTAGTGCTTGAACACCGTGGAGATTTTGCTACGGGTTGGAGTATGGGATGGAAGCTGAATCAGTGGGCTCGTCTTCAAGATGGTAATCACTCTTATACACTATTCCAAAATCTACTAAAAGGGGGAACTTTGCCTAACCTATGGGATACGCATCCACCATTTCAAATTGACGGGAACTTTGGTGGTACAGCAGGAATAGCAGAGATGTTGTTGCAAAGTCATATGGGGGTTATTCAACTTTTACCAGCACTTCCTGCAGATTGGAGTGAGGGACAGGTAACTGGCCTTATTGCTCGAGGTAATTTTGAAGTAGATATTATATGGACTAATAATAAGCTTGATTATGCACAAATTACCTCTAATGTGGGGGGTGAATGTAATTTACAATATGGTAATCATAAGCTAAATTTTAATACTCAAAAAGGGAAATCTTATAAAGTGATTCTAAAAAGAGGTAAGCTATTTCTAAGAAAATAAGTGTTAGGAAAATGTAAAACAAAAGAGCCGATTCTTACATGTAAGAATCGGCTCTTTTGTTTTAAGCTATTAATTAGCTATATTTTATTTAGCAGGATTGTAAAAATCCTCATTCATATACGTGTATTTAGAATCTCCTTGAGCTCTCATCATAATGTAAAGAGGTTCCCATAATGGAGGCCATCCACCAACAATACCAGAAACTCTTACCATTTTAAAGTGATGTACACCTGCTTCTAATGCGATAGAGCTACCAGAGTGAGGTTGTTTTTTCACAGCACCTTCAAAGTCTAATACCAATTTATCATCAATCCACAATTGATCTGCGGTTGATTTGAAGTAATAGATATCATCTTTTTCAACATGAAAAACTCCACTTAAGATACTGCTATAGAAATCATCTTCAACAAGTTCTCTATATCCTTTCACTAAGTGTTTAGAGTTTTCAGGTTTACTTATAAATTCAACCTCATCAGGAGTCAAGCCGTCAAGCTCTTTAACTTGATGCATAATTCCTTTGAAGTGTTCTGCTTTTACACCTTTATATTCCGAAGGGGTAGACTGACTTTCTAGGTAGGTTTGTTTATCTATTGTAATTGTTCTAACCTCACCCATTTTACCCGATGCCAATATCGAACGAAGTTTCAATGTTGCACCTGTATCAAACTTCAAGGCTTCAGAATATACATTCGATTTACCTGTAGGTTCAGTCCCATCTGTGGTGTAAACAATTGTTACGGGCTCTGTAGTTTTAAATTCTAATTCAACATTGTCAGTAAATGCAATGAAATTTGTCGAAGGAACATTTTTGTTCTCCGGTACAGGGATGTAATAATTAATTCCATGCATATCTAGGCGAACACGGATATTATCCAGTCTTCTTTCAAAATCAGAATAATCTTTTCTGTCTTCATTTGTCCAACCTACTTCCGATACTGCTACTACTCTCGGATATGTATAGTACTCTCTTAATTCAGAAGTATACATATATTCAGTCCATACATTTGCCTGAACTCCTAGGATATGATGACGCTTGTCTGTAGCAAGTGCTTCTGGCATTGGATTGTAGCTATAAGTCTTGCTTAAAGTAGTAAAACTACCAATACCAACAGGCGATAAACTAGGGTCACCTTGGAAAGCGTCAAGATAGAACCAAGCACCAGGAGTCATAATTACATCATGTCCCATGTTACCAGCCGTGATACCTCCCTCTTCACCTCTCCAACTCATAACAGTTGCAGAAGGCGCAAGTCCACCTTCAAGGATTTCGTCCCATCCAATTAAATTTTTATTATATTTAGCCAATACATCTTGGATTCTTCTTATGAAGTAGCTTTGTAGTTTTTCCTCAGCTGTATGCTCTTTATCTGCTTTAATCCCTTCCGCTTTAATTCTAGCTTGACATTTAGGACATTCAGCCCATCTTGATTTTGGAGCTTCATCGCCACCAATATGGAAAAATTTACTTTCAAATAGAGGTGCTACTTCAGAGATAACATCTTCTAAGAATTTAAAAGTATCATCATTTCCAGCACAGTAAATATCATTAGATACTCCCCAGATGTTTCTCACATCGAAAGGACCACCCGTGCATGAAAATTCAGGATAAGCAGCTAGTGCAGCAACGCCATGGCCTGGAAGCTCTATTTCAGGTATTACTTCAATAAATCTCTCTTTAGCATATGCTACAATATCTTTAACCTCTTCTTGAGTATAAAAGAAAGGACCATAAACGTCGCCTTCACCTTCTACACGTTGAGAGCTAATCTTAGTTAGTTCTGGATATTTTTTGATTTCGATTCTCCACGCTTGGTCCTCGGTCAAGTGCCAGTGAAATTTATTAATCTTAAACATAGCCAATACATCCAATTGTTTTTTGATGTATTCAATGCTTGAGAAGTGTCTACACACATCTAACATTTGTCCACGGTATCCTAATCTAGGCTCGTCTTTAATTTCGACAGATTTAGCACTCCACTCTAAAGCATTGATAACCACTGGACTTTCAACCTCAGCAGGTAGCAATTGTAAGAAACTTTGCATGCCATAGAATATTCCATGTGCAGTTTTAGCTTCAATAACAACAGAGTGTGGACTTACATTTAGAACATATCCTTCGTTATTAAGACTTAACTCGTTGTTAATCTTGAATTGAATATAATTTACCTCAGGAGTTTCTGTTACAAGTTTTAAATTGAAACCAGTCGATGTAGCAAGTTTAGCTTGGAAAAGTTGAGCTACTTTATTTGTTGCTTCATCATTCGAGACGAAAACAACGTCTGCGTTTAAAATAAATTTACCATCTTTCTCTGTGAGATTCTGTGGTCTTGGCGTAATGTTTATACCTTTATTGTACACTTTTTCGTTTAGTTCGACCTTCTCTTCGCTACACCCTGCTCCAACAAGCAAAAGTAATAGTGTAAGAAAGCATGTTGTTAGTTTTCTCATTGATATTTAATTAACTATTTATTGATGTGTTTTTCAAAGTTCGACATTACATTTCTTCTTGGTTGACTTTTAATAAGCCTCCCGTTTGAACATCGAATGACACTTGAATTGTACTTTTTTTATTGAATAATGCAGGTGCTAAAAACTCTACTGTCCCAAATTGGGTTAGTGGAAATTCACCTTTTGAAATTGTTTTACCTTGGTAATTAACTTCAATATATCCACGTCCTGGTAGGTTATAAGCTATACCTTCTTGTTTGGCTTTTCCTTTTGCATTTTCATCAATTCGGACAGTTTTTAAGTCCTTAAGTGAAATTGTAATGGGTTCACCTATAAGGTTGTCAGCATCTACAACACCTACTTTTGTTGAGAATCGAGCAATTACCATCTCTTGAAATTCATCAGTAATGTCTAGTTCAATACTTTTAGTAATCGGTGTTACTTCCGCACTTCCAGTAAATAAAGATAGTAAGGCAGATTCTTGCTCGTCCATTTTGTTTAAAAGAATCTTTAAAAACTCACCATCCACAGGTGCATCATCATATTCACCTCTTAATAAACTGTTTCTACTTTCCCTTATCGCATAAATTTCTTTAGCTACTAACTCTGCAATTTTGCCAGTAGAGTTTGCCATTAAAATTTCTTCTGTATAGAATCTTTTAGGGTCCAATTTGAGGTTAGTTGCAGGCACTAACTCTGTGGCAGCAATTTCTTTATTGGATTTGAATGGAATGTTTATCGATTTGATAACTCCCGCATAGTTGAGTTCTATATTTGGTGCGACAGTTTTGTCTTTTAGCTTTACAAAGTAAACTTTCTCAGGATCAGGGTTTCCAACCAAATTGATTTCAAATTGGTCTAATTTAAAACTTGTTGATGCACTTTGATCAACCTGATTTAGGTGTAAAAAACGATTAGCATATTTGGCAAACTCGCCAGGTGTATATGTTATTTTGCTAACTTTGATATTTGCTTTAATAGCAGTTTTGGGTAGTGTATAGGTTACCCCATAGTCTTTACCATTCATAACACCAGTAACTACTTGAGTTTGGGCATTAGTTGTAAGTGTAGTAAGTCCTAGAAGACCAAGTATATATATTTTCTTTAGCATAGTGAAAAGTTTAAATGTATACTGCAAAGTTAACTAACTTTCGAAATGTTTAAATAGATTCCTACTGATTAAGTTCCTTTAAGCTTTCGTTTTAATTTATTTTTTTGCTGAATACTATCCAAGCCTCGGGAATTGCCTCTACAATGTCGGAAGCAGTCATGCCTATTTCCCCTTTATATTTAGAAGCGATTTCTCCGGCCAAGCCATGAATGTAACATCCCAACTGCATTGCCTCTTCAGGTCTGTATCCTTGTGCCAAAAGTGAAACGAGAATCCCCGTTAACACATCACCACTGCCAGCTGTAGCCATTCCAGAGCAGCCTGTAGGGTTTAGGACAACCTCTCCCAACGGGTTAATCAGCATTGAGTATGCACCTTTTAGTACGATGTACATTCGTGACTCTTGAGCTAAGTTTATAGCTCTAGCTAATTGTAAATAAGAGTTGTTATAATGACCAATTAACCTTTCTAGTTCTTTCGGGTGAGGAGTAATAATAGTTCCTTCTAACCAGTTGTTTATTGCTTCATTATTATTTTCGAGCAAGTTTAGTGCGTCTGCATCTAGAATAAGTGGTCCTTTATTATCTTGTAAGCTTCTTCCTTCAAGCATCCCCATGAGTGCAATAGATGTTTCTTCTGATGTTCCTATCCCAGGGCCTATAGCCGTAGCATTATATAGGTTGGTATCTATTAATTGAGATAGTTGATTCATGTTTGAATCAACTTGTAATATAGCTTCAGGAATAGCGATTTGGTGAATTGCTCTATTTGCTTCTGGGCAGTGTAATGTCAACAAGCCTATGCCGGATTTGAGCGCAGCTTTAGATGCTAAAGTAGCTGCTCCAGCCATTCCTAGTTTACCTGCAACAATTAATCCATGACCATAGTTGCCTTTATGTGAAAAACGTTTTCTAGGAAGGAAGCTATATGCAAGATCATCAATGTCTGTGAACTTGGGTACGGCATAATTAGGAAAGTCTGCTATATCATTGACTGTTATGTCCCCGAAGAATATTTGATTCTCAGGAAAATAATAACAGATTGGTGGCTGCTGCAGAAGTATTGTAAATGTAGCTTTTACTATATTCTTTCTATTATTCGAAGTGTTGTTACTAGGCAATAAACCAGAAGGTGCTGCTATTGAGAAAACAGTAGCATTGGCATTGTTTATAAGGTTGACAATAGCTGCAAACCCACCTTCTAGAGGACTGCTAATCTCAAAGCCAAAGAGTGCATCAATGATAATTGACTCTTCGTTTAATTCGGGTGGGGTAAATTCACTCGTTATAACTGTTACATTATACATTGGTTTTCTATTCCAAGGCTCCAGTAGGCTAGGGATTTCATTATTTTCTACATTAAAATAATAAATCTCTACAGGCATTGGTGTAGGCAGGTTTTCGATGATACCATCAATGACCTTTTGAGTTCTCTCATCTAAAAAGTCATTTTTTACAAATGCTGTTATTGAGCTTCTATTAAATTTACTACTCATTGCTATATTATTGTCCTGATTAATTTTTCTGTTATAAAGATAATAAACTGCGTAGAATATAAAAAAAAGCGAATATTTTAATTAAATATTCGCTTTAATGTTTTATTGATGAACGTCTTATTGAACGGTTTTTCTTATTTCACGAGGTGTAACACCAAATTGTTTTTTGCAATAGGTAGAGAAGTGAGATGCAGAAGAGAATTTAAACTCTTTAATGATCTGAGCAAAGTCAATACCTGGAGTTAACAATTGAGCTTTAACGTGTTTAGCTCTTTGTTTTAGAATCCAGTTGTATGGAGAGTCATCAAAGAACTCTTTAAACTTTCTATTGAATGATCTTAAAGAGCATCCATAAAGTTCTGCTAGTTCTTCTACAGTTTTTACTTTTTGATAGTTTGCAATAACAAAGTCTTTAAAGTTTACTGTTCTGTTTAAGATAGGAGAGAAGAATTTCACCATCTCTTCTTTCTTGTAGAATCCTCTAAATACGAAGAAAACTTCTTGAAGCTTCATGTAGTGCAAGTGCATACATTGAAGTTTATTGTCTAAATAGAAGTTCATACTATCTAATACACGCATCATTCCTTCACCAATAGGCAATCCTAGATAATCATTTTTCTCCATTGGAAGTTGGGTGTATAAGCTTTCAAGAACAAGTTTATCACAAACATTAATGTGTTTGTCAAAGCAAAGAAGCACCATTTTAGTATCTGTAATTGCTTTACCAGAAATAGAACTATTTCTTGAGAAAGCTACCATGGTGTTGCTTTTATAAATTCTATAATCGAATTCATTGCTTCTAATCTCTAGCGTACCATCTATTACAAATAAGAGGTAGTTAAGATTTTGTTGTTTTATTGAAAACTCTTCATTGGCTTCAATTGAATGTCTCGAAAAACCTGTGTAATGATCCGAAACATAATTAGGGCAAGCTAAATGTTCCTTAATGTAAAGTGTCTTCATTGATCTGAATAATTAATAATTTTTTGCAGATGAATGTCTTGGAGTTTCTTTAAAGATTACTGTATATTCGTATTGATATAATACGAAGGC
>JASLDF010000123.1 GCA_030151635.1 Bacteroides sp.
GAAGTTGATACTCGCTCGGGAGACTATATGGGTCGTGTGAAAGAGTAATCTTAAAACTATACAAAAGTATATAAGGGTAGTCATTATAATTAATAATGGCTACCCTTTTTTGTTGCTCACCTATTATTTTGTAATTTCATCACTCGAAAATAAGAATACATAAATCATGTTTTACTCGATTATAGTTCCTGTTTATAATAGACCTCAAGAAGTGGAAGAGCTCGTTGATAGCCTTTGCTTACAAACCTATACAAAGTTTGAAGTAATCATTGTCGAAGATGGTTCTTCGACTCGTTGCGAGTCGGTGATAAACAGCTATAGAGACAAACTAGATATTAAATACTTTTACAAAGAAAATGGAGGACCTGGAAGTGCTCGAAACTATGGAGCCGAAAAAAGCCAAGGTGATTATCTCATTATCCTAGACTCGGATTGCATAGCACCCGAAAACTATTTACAGGCAATAGAAAAGAGACTATCCCTAACCCCTCTAGATGCTTTTGGAGGAGCTGATGCCGCACATGAATCATTCACAAGCACGCAAAAAGCCATTAACTACTCCATGACTTCCTTTTTTACCACTGGAGGAATCCGTGGTGGGAAAAAGAAAATGGACCGATTTTACCCAAGAAGCTTTAACATGGGAATTAAAAGAGAAGTCTATCATAAACTTGGAGGATTCGCTAAAATGAGATTTGGTGAAGACATAGACTTCAGCATCCGAATCTTCGAAGCAGGTTATCATTGCGAACTAATTGAGGATGCTTGGGTTTATCACAAACGAAGATCTACCCTTAAACAATTCTTCAAACAAGTACACAATTCGGGCATTGCAAGAATCAACCTATACAAACGTTACCCTAGCAGTTTAAAATTAGTACATACACTACCCGCATTATTTACCTGCGGCGTGATTTTCCTGCTATTTACATTTTACTTCCTTTGGTGGGCATTCATACTTCCACTCCTACTCTACGCTCTTCTTGTGTTTATAGATTCAACAATCCAAAATAAGAACATTAGAATAGGAATCATCTCCATAGCTACTTCATATGTGCAGCTCATTGGATATGGAACAGGATTTCTTCGAGCTTTTTGGAGAAGATGCATTTTGAAGAAAGATGAATTTGAAGCATTTAAAGACTCCTTTTACAAATAAAAACAAATCCAATTAAACATACACCTAAACTTAACCATTACAAATGAATACCAACATTAAATCTTCTATCCTAAATTGGGCAGAAGAAGATAGACCACGCGAAAAACTTTTAAACACTGGGGTGGAAAACCTATCCACAGTAGAACTTATTGCTATACTTCTAGGATCGGGAAACCGCCAAGACAGTGCTATCGATTTAGCCCGAAAGATATTAATTCATAGCCAAGAGGATTTAAACGCAATGGCAAAGTGGAGTCCAACGGAGTTTATGGCTTTCAATGGAATTGGGGAAGCAAAGTATGCGTCTGTTAAAGCCGCACTAGAATTGGGAAATCGCAGAAAAAGTCAAATAGCTACCCAAAGAGCAACATATAGGTGTTCTAAAGACATAAACCAACTTTTCCAACCTCTACTTTGCGATGCTGTACAAGAAGAGTTCTGGATTTTACTACTCAACCAAGCCTGTAAAATTATTAAGCACACTAAAATTAGTAGCGGAGGCATTGACGGAACTTATGCAGACGTTCGAAGTATATTAAGGGAAGCAATCATTAATCGATCAACCCAAATGGCACTTATCCACAATCATCCTTCAGGGAATACAACACCAAGCATAAGCGACAAACAACTAACTTATAAAATAAAAGAATCGTGCAAAATCATGAATATCACCCTCGTTGATCACCTAGTTGTCTGCGATGGCGATTATTATAGTTTTGCAGATAATGGCTTGATTTAAGTTCTCGGAGATACATATACAAATAAAAAACAAACATTTTCAAACCAAAAGTGTTCCATTAACAAGAAAAGCTTTAGTTTTGCCTTTATAGTTTACAATAAAAATATGAGAACAAAAATAGACATAGAACTTGACATCGTGAAGATGATCAAAACAGTATACGATCCTGAAATACCGATCGACATATATGAGTTAGGATTAATCTATAACATTGATGTTGATGATGATTTCAACGCCGAATTGACCATGACATTAACCGCTCCTAATTGCCCTGCGGCCGATTTCATTATTGAAGATACTCGTATGAAAGTAGAATCTGTAGATGGAATTAAGGACGTAAAGATAACGCTAACATTCGAACCTGAATGGAACCGTGAAATGATGAGCGAAGAGGCGCTATTGGAGTTAGGATTCCTATAACCTAAAGAAGAATATATAATGAAGAATGTTTACTTTCTTTCTGATGCGCATCTTGGCTCAAGAGCCATTAAACACAGACGTACTCAAGAAAGAAAACTTGTCCGTTTTTTAGATGAAGTGAAGGACAAAGCCTCAGCAATTTATTTGATGGGTGATTTGTTCGATTTTTGGTATGAATATAAATATGTTGTACCAAAAGGATTCACTCGTTTTCTAGGAAAACTATCTGAACTAACAGACAATGGTGTGGAAGTGCACTTTTTCATTGGCAACCACGACGTCTGGGCTTTCGATTATCTTGAGGAAGAATGTGGTGTAAAAGTACATCGCGAACCCCTTACTACAGAAATCAACGGCAAAGTATTCTATCTAGCACATGGTGATGGTTTAGGAGACCCCGACAAAAAATTCCAATTGCTACGCAAAGCATTCCATAGTAAATTTCTACAAAAGTGTTTTGCTATGATACACCCCCGCTGGGCTTTAGACCTGGGGTTAGGTTGGGCAAAACACAGTCGAGATAAAAGAGTAGATGGTGTAGAGCCAGATTTCTTGGGTGAAGACAAAGAACACCTTGTTATTTACAGCAAGGAGTACTTAAAAGACCACCCTGAAATCAACTATTTCATTTATGGTCATAGACACATTATGCTCGACTTAATGCTATCAAGAACTGCTAGGATGGCAATCTTAGGCGATTGGATTAGCTATTTTTCTTATGCTGTTTTCGATGGAGAACACTTTTTCCTCGAACAGTATGTCGAAGGAGATACTCAATTATAACAGACTACATTTAAGCATATAAAGGTCCGATAAACATGAATTTATCGGACCTTTTTGCATCCCCCTCTATGCTACTCACATCAAGGTTTTTATACCTTACCATGAAGAGGCACGCTTCTTAGTAAGAAGGGTGTGTCCTCTTAGTAAGAGAGCTCTCTCCTCTCCCTGAGAAGAAAAAGGGCGAAATCTACTAATAGATTTCGCCCTTGTATTTCAATACAATTAAAGTAAGACAACTACCATTTATATCCAGCAGCCTGAGCTATTTTTCGTGGTATTTCAACGTTGTTAACTCTACCTTTAAACAATTCTGCTCCAACTCCAATTGCATATACAGGAACATAGTTTGCAGAGTGTGAATGCGATGCCCAACTTAGCATTGCAATGTCACTCATCACTTCTTTTGCTCTTGCAGCAAGAGGTTCTGTTTTGGCATACATACTTTCTTCAAATACTTTTTTATTATTCACAAAGCTATGCTCAAACTCATCTCTTAATTTCTTCTCTTGGTCCCAATTCAAATCAAGTTTTGTCCAAAATCCCATATATTCGCCTAAGAAAGCTTTCATATCTTCCCACGTTACATGATTTTGTTTTTCTTTACGTAGACTTCCCATTAATTTAGACAACTCTCCGGATGATACTTTTTGATATTGCAATGCTTGAAGATTTAAAGCATATTTACCCGTGCCTAATGACAACCCACCAGTTTCATGATCGGCTGTAACTACAATAAGAGTTTCCTTTGGGTGTTTTTTATAAAAAGCATAAGCTTCAGCTACAGCATCATCCATATCCATAACTTCATGAAAAGTAGTTGCAGCATCGTTATCATGACAAGACCAGTCAATTTTACCACCTTCGGCCATCAAGAAAAATCCTTTTTTACTTTTTGACAATTCCGAGATTGCAGCTTTTGTAATATCTTTCAAAGACAAATCGCCCTCTTTACGATCAATGGCGTAAACCAAATCACTTTGAGTAGCCTGCTCCTCTTGAATTAAAATGGTTCGCCCTCTTTTCGTTCCTTCATTGTATGCATTAAGCCCCCTATAAACAGTGTATCCTCCTTCTTCAAATTGAGGAAAAATAGAAGGCATTTCTTTTTTATCAAAATTAGTAGTTGGTTTCAAAAAGCCAGCACCACCGTAAAAATCGAAACCTGTCTTCACCAAGTCAGTAGCTATTTCATAATACATACTTCTATTAGGCTGATGTGCATAAAAAGCAGCAGGTGTTGCGTGATCAACACTAACACTTGTAATTACACCAACTTTTTTGCCTGCATTTTTAGCTCTAACAGCCACACTATTTATTGGTTTCTTTTCAAAATCCACACCAATGGCACCATTATACGTTTTTTCTCCTGTTGCTAAGGCCGTACCAGCTGCCGAAGAATCTGTAACAGAATTTGTTTTAGAGTAAGTGTTAGCAACAGACATTATAGGGAATTGAGTAAACACAAGCGATTGAGTTCCAATTACACCATTTTTCTCTGCTAAATACATCTCTGTAGCATTCACTTGATCAGCTCCCATACCGTCACCAATGAAGTAAAACACATACTTTGCTTTGCCCTGAGCAAAAATTCCTGCACAAACAAAAAGCAATAAAAAGGTTAAAATATTCTTTTTCATTATAGATAGATTTTATTTAGTTCATAGATACAAAGATAAAGACTCAATCAAGACTAACAAAAAATCGCATATCTAAGAGTGAAATAACTCTTAAATATGCGATTCGATAATTCTTGTAATCTTATTAAATTAGCCAGCAGACTAAAGTATAGTATTTTTATTATTATTAATTATACCCGTAAAGTCCACTAACTTAAAGATATCACGTAGAAAAGACAGCACTTCAACATAAGTAGCCGACTCTTTTTCGGCTGTAGCTTCTTTAATCTCATTAACATCTAGGAAGTAAGTCTTTGCCTCTTCCTGCATCTTCATTTCGCAAATCTTAGACATAAGTGTAACTTTTAACAAATAAAACAATGGAATTTCTAAAGGGATATCGAAATCATCTTCATTCGATTTAACAAATATAGTCAAACTTTCGATATATTCAAAAATCGAAACCATTTTTTGAATAAAAAACTTTCACACCGATAATAAAGCATTATTGGAAAAGATTTCAAAACTACCGAACTACAAGATAAAGCATTATTTATTCTATTAGTCAATCAATTACTATTATCAATTCAACCCTTAAATATGAAACCTTAATGAAACAGCACAAACAGTATATAATTAAAAAAGAACCAGTAAATGGCTCGTGATTTTAAAGTTTATAAGCGTTAAAATCAATAAATGTTTCGTTTTCTTACTTTTTTATTTCGTTTTAGTTTTATTAATAAAAAATATTGATTTAATTTGTAGTACACTAAATTGTTAATCTAATGAATCAAACTAACCAAAACACAAAAGCTACGACCTATGACGTTATTGTCATTGGTGGTGGTGCAACCGGAGCTGGTACTGCAAGAGATTGTGCTAAAAGAGGGTTAAACACTATTCTCTTAGAAAGATACGATATTGCAACTGGGACTACAGGAAGAAACCATGGACTACTTCATAGCGGTGCACGTTATGCTGTTACTGACAAAGAGTCGGCAGTGGAATGTATCGAAGAAAATATGATTCTGAAACACATTGCTTCGAATAGTATCGAAAAAACGGATGGCTTTTTTATCAGCCTACCAGAAGACGACTTAAACTATCAAAAAACTTTTGTAGAAGCTTGTCTTAATGCTGGAATACAAGCAGATATTATTGACCCAAAGGAAGCTATGAGGCTAGAACCATCTGTCAATAAAAACATTGTTGGTGCTGTTAAAGTGCCAGATGGATCTGTAGACCCCTTTCGTTTAACATCAACAAATGTTATTGATGCGAAAGAACATGGTGCTACTGTCAAAACATATCACGAGGTTGTTGGTTTAATTCGAGAGCAAAACCGAGTTATAGGTGTAAAGGTTTTAGATCATAGAACAAAAGAGATATCAAAAATATATGCATCGATTGTTGTCAATGCTGGTGGAATATGGGGACAACACATATCAGAATATGCTGATTTAAAGATTAAGATGTTGCCTGCAAAAGGAGCCTTGCTAATTTTTGGACACCGTGTAAATAGCATGGTTTTAAACAGATGTAGAAAACCTGCCGATGCCGATATTTTAGTTCCTGGTGATACAATTACCGTAATTGGAACAACATCAACTAAAATTCCCTACGATCAAATTGACAACATGGAAGTAACGCCCGAGGAAGTTGATTTATTAATTAGCGAAGGCGAGAAGTTAGCTCCAATATTAGCAAAAACCAGAATTTTGCGTGCTTATGCAGGGGTAAGGCCACTAGTTGCTGCTGATAATGACCCAACAGGAAGAAAAACTAGCCGCGGAATTGTACTTATTGATCACGAAGAAAGAGATGGGTTAGCTGGTTTCATAACCATTACCGGAGGTAAATTAATGACTTACAGACTAATGGCTGAATGGGCTACCAATCTAGTTTGTAAAAAACTGAACAATACGAACAAATGCACAACGGCTACAGACAAACTTCCGGGCTCAAAAGAATCGAAAGAGGAACTTTCAAAAAGAATTATCACTATTCCTCATACCATCAAAGAATCTGCAATTTATAGACATGGAGATAGAGCTGAAAAACTCAAAGGTTCTGAAAGTGATAATAGTTTAGTGTGTGAGTGTGAGCAAATTTCTGTTGGTGAAGTTAATTATGCTATAGACGAATTAGATGTTCATAACTTAGTTGACCTAAGACGACGCACTCGTGTAGGTATGGGTACTTGCCAAGGTGAATTGTGCGCATGTAGAGCCGCAGGAATTATGAAAGATAAAAAAGGAATCTGCTCTACAGAAGCAAAAGCCGATTTATCCTCTTTCATCAACGAAAGGTGGAAAGGTATTTACCCTACAGCGTGGGGAGATAGCTTAAGAGAAAGCGAATATACTGCATGGGTTTACGAGAGTGTTTGCGGATTAACTGAATCTAAAACTATTGAACAATGAAATTTGATACTTTAATTATAGGCGGAGGATTGGCTGGATTAATTGCAGGAATCAAACTCTGCAAGTCGAATAAAAGATGTGCTATTGTATCTTCGGGTCAAAGTGCATTACACTTTTGCTCTGGTTCATTCGATTTATTAAACAAACTTCCCAACGGAAAGATTGTTGAGTCTCCAGCAATAGATGTAAAGGAACTAATAGAGCTTAACCCTAAACATCCATATGCTAAAATTGGCGAAGCTCAATTCGCTAAACTTACGAATGAAGCTATAGCATTGTTTAAAGAGTTAGAAATTCCTATTTCGGCATTTAATAATAATCATTATCGAATCACTCCTTTTGGAGAGATAAAACCAACTTGGCTATCTATTGATTATTTTGCCATATCGGAAGATAAGGATAAAATGCCGTGGAAAGAGGTTGCAATCTTCAATATGAGTAATTTCTTGGACTTTTACCCTGAATTCCTGGCGAGTGGTTTAAGAAAAAAAGGCGTAAAGAGTTCGATTCATATGTTTACTCTTCCAAGCCTTGAAAGATTACGAAGAAGCCCAAGCGAATTAAGATCCTCAAACATGACGAATATCATGGATCAATTATCGGAAGAAGAATTTAATCAATTAGTAACTATTCTTAAAGAGGGTAGTAAAACTTGTGATGCAATTCTTTTCCCTGCAATTTTAGGTCTAAAAAATGATACAATCATTCATCAGCTTGAAAAGGAAGTGGGTAAGAAAATCCATTTAGTACCAACACTGCCTCCTTCTGTAATAGGCATTAAGCTACAACAGTACTTGGTAAAACAATTCCAACGACTAGGAGGCGAATACATGTTAGGAGACAGTATAATGAATGCAGAAGTTGTAGAAAATAAAATTGATAAGGTTTATAGTTTCAACCATGGAGATATCCCGTTTGTTGCAAACAATATTATTCTAGCAACTGGGAGCTACTTTAGCCAAGGTTTAATATCTAATAGAGAACGCATCTACGAACCAATATTCAATTTAGATATCAACTACGAACAAGAACGTTCTAAATGGTACGATAAGAATGTATACCATGAGCAACCTTATATGACTTTCGGTATTGAAACAACGAATGCCTTCAACGGGAAAATTAAAGGTCAATCTTTAGATAATCTATATGTAATTGGAGCTGGACTAGAAGCATTCAATCCCATAAAAGAAGGCTCGGGAGGTGGTGTGTCAATCCTCACAGCGCTTAATGTTGCCGATTTAATACTTAGAAAATAATACGACTATGAAACTTCAAGACTATAGCATAAGCGACAATAATTTTGAACAATGTATCAAATGTACAATCTGTACGGTATATTGTCCAGTTTCTGCAGTAAATCCTAACTTCCCCGGCCCCAAGCAAGCTGGACCAGATAACGAAAGATTAAGATTGAAAGACAAAGACTTCTACGATGAGTCTTTAAAGTACTGTCTTAACTGTAAACGATGTGAGGTTGCATGCCCTTCTAATGTAAAAATTGGTGACATCATTCAATCTGCTCGAATTAAATACAGTAAAAAGAAACCAAAACTAAGAGATATACTATTGGCCAACACGGACTTTATGGGTACAATGACTACCCCATTCTCTCCTATTGTAAACCCAATATTAAAACTAGGAATTACCAAGTTCGTTTTGGACAAAGCACTCCAAATTGACAAACACAGAACATTTCCTAAATATGCATTTGGAACATTCGAATCTTGGTATAAAAAGAATGCGAAAGCAAAACAAGCTACCTTCAAAGACAAAGTGAGCTATTTTCATGGTTGCTACGTAAACTACAATAATCCCCAATTAGGAAAAGATTTAATCAAGATTTTCAATGCACTGGGTGTTGGAGTAGAGCTACTAGAGAAAGAGAAATGCTGTGGTGTGGCTTTAATCTCAAATGGATTAATTAACCAAGCTACGAAACAAGCAAAGGTTAACATGACTTCAATTCGCAAATCGGTTATTGAAAAGAAAATGCCTGTTGTAGCTACATCGTCAACCTGTACTTTCACTATTAGAGATGAGTATCCTCACCTTCTTAAGGTAGATAATAAAGATATCAAAGATAGTGTTGAACTGGCTACTAGATACATTTACCGCTTAATGAGCCAAACAGATAAAAAGCTGGCTTTCAAAGACGAAAAAATTAAAGTTGCCTACCACACACCATGCCACATGGAAAAGTTAGGTTGGGAATACTATACCATTGAATTGCTAAAACTTATTCCAAACATTGAATTAACAGTTTTAGATTCCAACTGCTGTGGTATTGCAGGAACATATGGTTTCAAGAAAGAAAATTACGAAACCTCACAAAAAATTGGAGCTCCTCTATTTAAACAAATAGATTCTAGTGATATTGATTATGTCGTTTCCGATTGCGAAACCTGTAAATGGCAAATCGACATGTCAACAACTAAAACTTGCGAGCATCCTTTATCCATAATAGCAAAAGCCTTGAAAGATTAAGATTAATTGTTAGTGTGAAAAATTGTGTTAGTTAATCGAAAGGTAAAAAAGAACCCAACATTGAAATTCAATGTTGGGTTCTTACTTATTTATTAATGAGAGATTCTTCTAAACCAAAGTAACCTCTATTCCCATTTCACGAATCAATTCAACCATATGAGCAGGAGCATTAGAATCTGTTATAATATGATGAATGTTATTGAAGTCACAAATTTTACAAAATCCACGTTGCCCAAACTTAGATGAATCTGTTAACACAACTACCTTGTCCGATATCTCAATCATCTTTTGATTAATATATGCTTCAGACATGTTACTTGTGGTCAAACCGTAATTCAAGTCTATACCATCAACACCTATAAATAGCTTGTTGCATGATAAAGTTTTTAGTATCTGTTCGGCATAATGACCAATAACAGAAACTGAGTTCTTTCTCATATTTCCACCCAGTTGAACCACTTCAATATTAGGATGATAACACAGCGTCAATGAAACCTTTACAGAAGATGTTATTACAGTTAAAGCCTTCTGTATATCAATATGATTAGCAAAAGAAAGGAGTGTTGTTCCCGATGCTATTATAATCTTATCGTTTACTTCAAGCAAACTATTTGCTGCTTCAGAAATTCTTTTCTTCTCGTCCGAGAATAATTTAGCCTTCTCATCAATGTGCTTATCAGTAATTAATGAACTTAGTGCACTAGCACTACCATGGTTACGAATTAATAGTTTCTTACTTTCGAGAAGTCGCAAATCTTTACGAATGGTAACCTCCGAAACATCTAATGCTTCACTCAAATCTTGCACTTTTACGAAGCCATCTATTTTAAGCTGATTTAAAATATATTTGTGTCTTTGTGCTATACTACCCATTTAGATTAGTTTGTTTTATAGTATTAAATAAAAAGGTTTACATATAATCACCTATAATCAAGCCATTAGCTTGAATTTCAAAGATGATATAATCAAAGTTACGTTATTTTTCTTCAGAACCAAATATTAAACTTCAAATCGAAACAAAAAAAACCACTCAACAGCATTTAACTTCCGAAGGGAGCGATAAAGATTTCATTTGGTTGTTATTTTGTTGCGATTTATTTTGATTATGTCATTTATATTACATAGATTTGAAAATATTAACCTAACCTATTATAAATAACGTGAATATATGAAGAACTAAGAAACTCTTCTTAACCAAAAACTTAGCAAAACTCTAGAGCATAAGCTCTAAAATTATAAAACACACCCTTTGTATACCTAATGATATACATAGATTAATATATCCTTAAATTTAATCAAAATGGATAATAACGAAAAGTACATCTTGGCATTTGATGCAGGAACTACAAGTTCAAGAGCAATTGTATTTAATCACTCCGGCGAAATTTGCTCGGTTGCTCAAAAAGAATTTACACAAATCTTTCCTCAAAGTGGTTGGGTAGAACACGACCCACACGAAATCTGGTCTTCACTGGCATCAGTAGCAGCAGAAGCAATTACTAAAATTGGTATCAACGGAAAGTACATTGCAGGTATTGGAATCACAAACCAACGTGAAACAACGATTGTTTGGGATAAAAAAACTGGTGATCCAATTTACAACGCGATTGTTTGGCAAGACAGAAGAACTGCAGAGTATTGCGACAAGCTAAAAGAAGCAGAACTTATACCATTCATTAAAGACAAAACAGGACTTATAATTGATGCGTATTTTAGTGCAACAAAAGTTAAGTGGATTTTGGATAACGTTGAAGGTGCACGCGAAAGAGCTGATAGAGGCGAACTTGCATTCGGGACTGTTGACAGCTGGATTGTTTGGCAATTAACAAGAGGTGAAAAACACGTTACCGATGTTACAAATGCATCTAGAACAATGCTTTTCAACATTCACACCCTTGAGTGGGATGAGGAACTTCTAAGACTCTTTGACATCCCCAAAGCAATGTTACCAACAGTAGCCTCATCAAGTGAAATTTACGGACATACCAAAACAACCATCTTTGCGCATGAAGTACCAATCTCAGGAATTGCAGGTGACCAACAAGCTGCCCTATTTGGACAAATGTGTATTAAACCAGGTATGGTTAAAAACACTTATGGTACAGGATGTTTTATATTAATGAATACAGGCTCAGAACCTGTAGCTTCGAAAAACAATCTTCTAAGTACAATTGCTTGGAAAATTGGCGATGAAGTAACCTACGCTCTGGAAGGTAGTATCTTTATGGGTGGAGCAACGGTACAATGGCTTAGAGATGGTCTTGGCATTATCAAATCATCGTCAGAAATTGAAGAACTAGCTAGTAAAGTTTCTGATTGTGGCGACGTTTATTTTGTACCTGCACTTACTGGTCTAGGGGCTCCATATTGGGATCAATATGCACGTGGAACCATTACAGGTATTTCTCGTGGCACAACTGCGGCACATATTGCTAGAGCTGCACTAGAAGGCATTGCTTACCAATCAATGGATGTTATTAATGCTATGATTCTAGATTCAGGAATTGGGTTAAAAGAATTAAGAGTTGATGGTGGTGCTTCAAAAAACAACCTGCTAATGCAATTCCAATCGGATGTTCTTAGCCAAAAAGTAATCCGACCTAAAAGTATTGAAACAACAGCCTTAGGTGCTGCCTATCTTGCAGGACTAGCAGTCGGTTTCTGGCAAAACATTAGCGAAATCAGTACACAATGGTCTATTGATAGCACATTTGAACCAGATACTAAACACGACATGCAATTGGCTAAACGCAAATGGGCTGCGGCAATTTATCGTGCTCAAGACTGGATTAAATAAGAACTTCAATCTAATTAAATACTCAACATTATGGATTCACGTATTATTCTCGAATTTATCGGGACGGCTATTCTTATACTCTTAGGCGACGGTGTAGTAGCAAACGTTTTGCTCAAAGGCACTAAGGGTCAAAATTCAGGTTGGATTGTAATTACAATCGCTTGGGGTCTTGCAGTTTTTGCAGGTGCATACATTGCAGGAGATTCAGGCGGCCATCTAAACCCTGTTGTGACTATAGCTTTATACATGGCTGGAATTTTCCAAGCCACTCCAGACTTAGTTATCGGATATATCATAGCACAAATGCTAGGTGGATTTGTAGGTGCATGCCTTGTGTATGTAATGTATAAACCTCACTTTGATGTGGAAGAAAACAGTAATCTTAAGCTAGCTGTTTTCTGTACAGCTCCAGAGATTAGAACTCCTTTATATAACTTTCTTTCCGAGGCCATAGGTACATTCATGCTTATCATTGCTATCTTCTTGGCAGGTGGTGCTAAAATAGCAGGCCCATTGCCTGTTGCTTTAATAATCATTGTGATTGGTATGTCATTGGGAGGTACAACCGGATATGCAATTAACCCTGCACGTGACTTAGCACCACGTATTGCCCATGCTCTTCTTCCAATTAAAGGAAAAAGAGATAGTGATTGGGGCTATGCATGGATTCCTGTAGTAGGTCCAACTTTTGGGGCTGTTGTAGCTGCAGGAGTATATATGTTACTTGTTCATTTTGCAATCGTTTAATACAAATTTACTATGAAACTAAAAACATTATTAGTAGGTCTACTATTATCTGTAGGCTGTTTATCATCATACGCACAAAAAGACATTCTAGCTCCTGTTGATTTTACATTCCAGGTTAAAAACATGCACCTATGGAGAGGGCAAGAAGTAACAAGTGCAGCTCTAGGGGCAGTAGACTTAAATGCAAGCACCAAGAACAAAATGTTTACACTTGGAGTTTGGGGTGGTGCTGGATTCAATGGTACATACAGAGAATTCGATTATTATGTAAAATTCCAAAAATCAGGCTTCAGCCTAGAAGTATGGGATATCTACAACTTCTCTAAAGATGCTCCACACCAAAACGATAAAATTTTCAACTATAGTACTAGAACTACCGGTCGTTTTATAGACATTGCTGCAGCTTATCAGTTCCAAGGAAAACTTCCTATTAAATTAAGTTGGTCAACAGTAGTTTTTGGACGTGATAGAGGTATGAACCAAGAAAAACAACTCTACTCAACCTATGTTGCAGCAGAATGTCCAGTACTACGCCATGAAATTGTCAATTTGGACTTTGGTATTGCAGGAGCATTTGCACTAGATAAAGAGAGTGATTCGAAACGTAACTTTTACGGTGACACAGCAGGTATCGTAAATGTTAGCTTGACTGCTTCAAAAGTTCTTACAATCTTTAATTACAAACTTCCAGTTGCAGTAACTACAATGTGGAATCCTGAAAAAAACACAGGGAACATTCAAGTTGCATTCAACTTGTTCTAAGAGAACGAAAATTAATAACGTAAAATCGGCGTAGAGAATATTCTCTACGCCGATTTTATTTTACACATTACCGATCAAATATAGTCATAATTACACGAAACATTAAAGATATTGACTAGTCTATTTAATACTAATAAATAAAAAAGCAACAGTGAGAAAATACTCACTGTTGCTTTTCATATTTGAAGATTTCTAACAACTGTTAGATAAACAATCTATAACGAAGTAATTATAAATTCAATAAAGACTTTGTATCAAAAGCAATCATATACTCCTCGTCTGTAGGAATAATAGCTACTTTCACTTTTGATGCATCTGTACTAATTAAAGCTTCATCACCATGAATATCTTCATTCATTTTTTGGTTCAATTCAACACCTAAAAACTCAAGACCCTCACAAGAGCTAGCTCTACATCTTGTTTGGTTTTCACCAACACCACCAGTAAATACAATCGCATCAACACCACCTAAAGCAGCAGCATAAGCACCAATGTATTTTTTGATTCTATAGTAGTACATTTGTTGAGCTAAATCTGCACGTGCATTTCCTTCACGAGCTGCAGTATCTACTTCACGCATATCAGAAGAAATTCCTGAAATACCTACCATACCACTTTTTTTGTTCACCATATCAGAGATACCCTGTGCATCAAGGTTTTCTTTATCCATCAAGAATGTAAGAGCACCTGCATCAATATCACCCGAACGAGTACCCATCATTAAACCTTCTACTGGAGTTAATCCCATTGATGTGTCAACAGCCTTACCATTCTTAATAGCAGCTATAGATGCACCATTACCAATATGACAAGTAATAATCTTATTATTATTAGGATCCAGTTTAAGCATTTCAATAGCTCGAGCTGTTACGTAGCGATGGCTAGTTCCATGAAAACCATAACGTCTTACTGCATGTTTTGTATAGTATTCATAAGGAATAGCATACATATATGCGTAATCGGGCATTGTTTGGTGGAATGCTGTATCAAACACACCCACTTGAGGAACTTTAGGCAAAAGTTCTTTGACCGTAGCAATTCCTTTTAAGTTTGCAGGGTTATGCAAAGGAGCTAAGTCAATACACTTCTTCATTTGAGCAACAACTTCCTCAGAGATAATCACAGACTTGTTAAATACTTCACCACCATGAACTACACGATGACCTACGGCAGAAATTTCCTCAAGAGATTTCATACAGCCGTATTCTTTACCAATTAGAGTATCTAAAATAAATTGCACGCCAATAGTATGCTCTGGGACATCCTTATTCAAAACAACTTTTTCTCCGTTTGGCAAAGTTAGTTTTAGAAAAGAACCGGGTAAACCAATTTTTTCAATTCCACCTTGAGCAGCCACACTAGAGTCGCTCATATCGAACAATTTGTATTTGATTGACGAACTTCCACAGTTCAACACTAAAATCTTCATTATATTGACTTTTTATTAACTATAAATTATTTTCTTTTTTTAGCTGCGATAGCTTGAGTTGCAGTAATAGCAACCATTGTATAAATGTCGCTAATTGAGCACCCTCTTGAAAGGTCATTCACTGGAGAAGCAATACCTTGAAGGATTGGTCCAACAGCTTCAGCATTTCCTAATCGCTGTACTAATTTATAAGAAATATTTCCAACTTCAAGGTTTGGAACGATTAAAACGTTCGCTTTACCTGCAATTTCCGAATTAGGAGCTTTAAGGTTACCTACCTCAGGAACTAATGCAGCATCAGCTTGTAGTTCACCATCAATTTTAAAACCAGAATTCTTAGCTTGAGCTAACTTAACAGCTTCAACAACTTTATCAACAGCTTCACTGCTTGCAGAACCTTTTGTAGAGAAACTAAGCATAGCAACCTTAGGATCTTGGATACCACCAACAACACGTGCGGTTTCTGCAGTAGATACTGCAATTTCAGCAAGTTGTTCGGCTGTTGGATCTGGAGTCACAGCAACGTCACCCATAAAAATCAAACCATTTTGACCGTAATTAGGAGTTTGAGTCAATAGCATCATAGCTCCAGACACACAAGTGATACCTGGTGAAGTTTTAATAATTTGAAGAGCAGGACGCAATACATTACCTGTTGTATTTCTAGCGCCAGC
>JASLDF010000156.1 GCA_030151635.1 Bacteroides sp.
GGGAATCCGTAAGTGAATGCTGCTACCATACCGATAACATCGCATCCGTCACGTCTAATTGCTTCAATTACTTTTAAACTACTTCCACCTGTTGAAACCAAGTCTTCGATTACAACAACCTTCATACCAGGTCTTAATTCACCTTCGATAAGATTTTCCAAGCCGTGTCCTTTTGGTTTGCTACGTACATATACGAATGGCAAATTCAAAAGATCTGCGACCATTGCTCCTTGAGGGATTGCACCAGTGGCTACACCTGCAATAGCATCTACTTGACCAAATTGCTCTAAAATAATTCGAGCAGTTTCAATCTTAACAAAGTTTCTTAAAGCGGGGTAAGAAAGCGTTCTACGGTTATCGCAATAAAATGGAGATTTCCATCCTGAAGCCCAAGTAAATGGGTTTGCTGGTTGCAACTTGATAGCCTTGATTTTAAGTAGTTTCTCTGCGAATAACTTTTCTAAAGTTTTCATAATATAACTAAACTGAAGTGTGGTAAAATGTTCAATGCAAAAATACACAAACGGAACGAATTAGTGAAATAGAATAAAGTTTATTATTATTTCAACTATTAGATTGCTAATATAATATTTCAAAAAGAAGAATCGAAACTTTAACGAGCAACAACGTATTCAATGATATCTATTCTACCTCTAAATTTGGCATAACCTTAATAATATCAGAGTAATCGAAACCACGCCCCATAGCAAATCGAATCATTTTACTTTTCATATCATATTCGTCTTTGGCCTTCACGGTACGTTGCTTTGCAGTTAAAATATCTTTTAGATTATCAAGATAAACATCATATTCAATGGCGTTTAAACCTTCTTGCATAGATTCTCTCTCAACTCCTTTCATCAACATTCCTTGAACTATTTTTTTCTTACCCCATTTGGCAAACTTATATTTATCATTAACATAAGCACGCGCATATCGGTCTTCATTCAAGAAATTTTCTTTAACAAGAAAAGCAATTATCTTATCTTTCTCCTGTTCTTCAAGCTCCCAACGCTCCATTTTTCGATACAAATCTTCTTTGCATCTTTCAGCTACAGAACAATGTGCAGCCAAATTATTCAAAGCTTCACTATAACTTATTTCTTTTTTAATCATTTTCTAGCATTTACAATTCGATCATTACCATACAAATCTTTTAATACTTGCACATCACTATACCCCATATCAGTTAACATCTTAGCAGTTTCTGCACCAAAAGCCTGATTTATTTCAAAATACAGTTTCCCTTGAGGGAACAACATATCTAGCCCCAAAGTAGCTATTCTACGGTAAAACAAAAGTGGATCATCATTGGGTACAAAAAGAGCCAGCTGTGGCTCCCAATCCAACACATTTTTCTCCATAACTTCCTGCTCCACATAACGTATATAAGGAGGATTGCTTACGATTATATCAAACTGCTCGTTCTTAGGCTTAAAGCTTAATACATCACGCTTATTAAACGTAACATCAACACCCAATTCTTCTGCATTATTACTAGATATAGACAAAGCATCATCCGATATATCCCAAGCCTCAACATTAGAAAGCTTGTTATTCTTCGCTATAGATATGGCAATACAACCACTTCCCGTACCAATATCTAACAAACGATAACTGCCTTTATTTTCACGCAGTATCAACTCAACCAACTCTTCGGTTTCGGGCCTAGGAATTAGAACTCCTGGTTTTACATTAAAATAAGAATCGAAAAAGAAAGCTTTACCCACTACATACTGAATAGGTTCACTTTGAGCCAATCGAGCTACAGCCGATTCTAACTTTTGCATATCGACTGATGATAAATTGATATCTTTGCGTAAATACACATCGTTTCTACTGATGTTTAATACATCTGTACATAGCGCCATAGTGATATTTTTCAATTCTATGTCTGTATATAAAGATTGGAGTGTATTTTTTATGTAATTTCGAATTTGTTGCATTAGTAATAAAATTTAGAACAAAAATATAAAATAAAGACAGCCCACAAGATGGATAAAGAGAAATATATGCGAAGATGCATCCAACTAGCCAAAAATGGAAAGATATCGGCAGCCCCAAATCCTATGGTGGGTGCTGTAATTATTCACAATGACCGCATTATTGGCGAAGGATATCACATAAAAAGTGGAACGCCTCACGCCGAAGTCAATGCAATCAATTCTGTAAAAGATAAAACACTATTAAAAGAATCGACCATATTTGTCAGCTTGGAACCTTGTTCGCATACGGGTAAAACCCCTCCTTGTGCAGATTTAATTATTCGATGCGGAATTCCACGTGTCATTATTGGCTGTCAAGACCCTTTTGGAAAAGTCAACGGACATGGAATTCAGAAATTAAAGAATGCAGGAATCGATGTTGAAGTTGGTATATTGGAGGCTGAATGCATAGAACTTATCCATCGTTTTTACACCTTTCACAAATATCATCGACCATACATTATCTTAAAATGGGCACAGTCACAAGATGGCTTTATAGATGTTTTACGTGAAAGTGGAAGCCCCGTAAAATTATCAACCCCATTAACCTCATTAATCACCCAAAAGCGAAGAGCCGAAGTTGCCTCAATATTAGTCGGTACAAATACAGCAAGACTAGACAACCCACAACTGAACGTTCGTTCTTGGTATAAACACGACCCTATTCGAATTGTTCTAGATCGAACACTTAGCCTAAGCAAAGACTTAAAGCTATTTGATGGCAGTATTGAAACTTTGATTTTTACAGAAAAGGAAAATCAAATGAACCAAATTAATACAACCTATTTAACCATTGACTTCAATAGAAACATTATAGAGCAAATTAATAATGAATTATATAAACGAAACATACAGTCAATATTAATAGAAGGAGGAAGTCAAATTCATCAGTATTACTTGGATAATAATATTTGGGACGAAATTCAAATTGAAAAATGCAATATAACTCTTGAAAACGGAGTCAAAGCAGCCACTGCTCCCAAGATAACAGAGAGCCATACAGAAGCTTCATTTGGACACAATATAAAAACGCTCTTCAATAGGAATAACAAGTAAAACTACACCAATCTCTTAGAAGCCCAAGCGTATCGAAAGATATAACATGAAATAACTTGAATAAGTATGATAAAGAATAGTTATATTTGCACCTTAACTAATACTAATGAGGCCATAGAATATGCTTATCATGGTTTAATTGTATCGTTATAGCTGATAACTAATAGATTTAGAGAACCTTTATTTTTAATATTATATAAATATTAATAATGAATAACCGATAATGTTCTCTATTTTTGTAAAATTGTAAATAAAACAAGCAATAACCCAATGAAAATAAAGCTACTCCCCATATTAACTGGTTTATTTATCACGACTGCTACCATGACGTCGTGTCTAAAATCAGATACTCCAGATTTCGAATACGTATCGGATGCCAATATTTATGTCTTCAACATAGATACAATTTATGGCAAAACATACAATTTCTCTATTGATCAAGCTAACGGACTTATCTTCAATCAAGATTCATTACCCGTTGCATCCGACACAATTATCAATAAGATATTAATAAAGGAAATTAGCACTAGAGGGGCATCCGTATCTCATAATGGAGAGTTTATTGCATTAACGGATTCAATAGACCTTACTGGACCATTTGAATTAAACACTAAATCAATAACAGGCGAGCACGCTAAAACCTACACAGTGAACGTAAATGTTCATAAACAAGATCCAAACCTATTAGAATGGGTTACAATGGATCAAGAAATCCCTGCTAATTTTAAAGATATCAATAAGGTTACCGTAAGCCTAGGTACTAGTGTATTTGTATATGCTGAGAATGGTGATGCCTATAAATTAGAGTCACACAAAGCTGGTTCGTGGAATAACATCACAACATCGGGTATACAAGTTGACGAAAACAACAAAATTAAGAATGTAGTCAAAGAAAACGATATACTATTCTTACTAGCAGGTACTAAAGTTTACAAATCAAACGACGGAGTTATTTGGGAAGGTATAGCTACTAATCTTGAAATAGAAACATTGTTAGCTGTTCGTAATGGTAATCCTTATGCGATGACTAGAAGCAATGGAACTCTAAAATTCTGCTATTTCGATAACCAACAAAACACATGGTTAGAAGGTGAAAATGTACCAAACAACTTTGTGAAGGAAAACTTAAGCAGTGCACCATTCCAAGGTAATCACGGACAAAACACATCATCTATGCTAATGGGGTCGGGTATTGTAGGAGCTACAAACCTTTTTGCTTGGACTAGCAATACTGGTAAAACTTGGACTAAGCTTAGTGATAATATAAATAAAGCACCATGTCCACTTCTAGACAATCCTATCATGTTCCGTTATAATGATATGATGTACACACTTGGTAAGAGAGAAGTGATTGTTGTCGTTGAAGACGATAAGAAAAAAGAAGAAAACGAAAAGCCCGAAGAGGTTAAAAAAATAGTGTATCGTCTATTCACATCTGTTGATGGAATCAATTGGCAATTGGCACCTAGCAAAGAGCAGTTAAAAGAAGAAGTGTACGATAAAGTTATAGAGTCAGTTACAGTTGATGAGAACAACTACATCTGGTTTACTTGTAAAGATGAAAGTAAAATCTGGAGAGGTCGATTAAATCACTTAGGATTCGACAAATAACTTAAGTTTTAAAGCGTATTGATATACAGATAATGACTGATCATTCTGAACTAAATATAAATAATATACCAGAACACATCGCCATAATTATGGATGGCAATGGTCGTTGGGCAAAGCAACAAAATCATGAACGTAGCTTTGGACACCAAGCTGGTGCCGAAACTGTACATAAAATTGCAGAAAAAGCGGCTAGGTTAGGAGTTAAATTCCTAACCCTATATACTTTTTCTTCTGAAAATTGGAATAGACCAGCAGCCGAAATTACAGCTTTAATGAATCTTCTATTGGCATCTATTAATGATGACCTTTTAATCAAGAACGACATTCGATTTAAAACAATTGGAGAGGTTTCTAAACTTCCAATAGAAGTTCAAGAAAGACTTAAAGAGTGCGAAGAAATGACCAAAAACAACAAAGCAATGTGCCTTGTTCTTGCTTTGAGCTACTCTTCGTATTGGGAAATTACAGAAGCAACAAAGAAAATATCAGAGCTAGTAGCACGAAATGCGTTAAAAGTTTCTGATATTACACCTGAAACCATACAAAGCCATCTAGATACTAACTTCATGCCCAACCCAGACCTATTAATTAGAACTGGTGGTGAGAGTAGATTAAGTAATTATTTATTATGGCAAAGCGCTTATACCGAACTCTATTTTTGCGATACTTACTGGCCTGATTTCTCAGAGAACCACTTGGTCAATGCAATTATAGATTTCCAGTCAAGAGAAAGACGTTTTGGTAAAACTAGCGAACAAATAAAAAAATAAAGTAAACTCAAACATTAGATAAATGCACTATCCTAAAATAAGCATAACTTTTATGATTGCACTTTTGCTGCTCTTTATAGCACCAAAAGGATATGCACAAAGTGTAAACTCAGCTGATGAGTCACAACCTACAATTTTATACTCAGGTACTCCTACCAAATATGTCATTGCTGATATTAAAGTAGAAGGCGTGAGTAATTATGAAGATTATGCGCTAATCAGTTTATCAGGACTTACAGTAGGGCAAACCATTGAAGTTCCTGGTTCACAAATAACCAATGCTATTAATCGTTATTGGAAACATGGACTTTTTTCTAATGTAAAAATTACTGCCGAAAAAATAGTAGGAGATAAAATCTACCTTAAAATAGCCTTAGCACAACGTCCTCGTATTTCGGAAATCAAATACCATGGCGTTAAGAAATCTGAGAAAAAAGATTTAGAAGCTAAATTAGGTCTTGTAGTGGGGAGTCAAATTACACCTCATGCTGTAAGCAGAGCCGAAGTTTGGATTAAAAGATATTTCGACGACAAAGGCTTTAAAAATGCAAACATCTTAATTGCTCAACGTGACGACCCGCAAAACAAAAATCAAGTTTTAGTGGATATCCGTATCGACAAGAAAGAGAAGATTAAGATTCACCAAATTTACATTGACGGTAACCAAAGCCTTAAAGACTCTAAGATTAAAAAGGTAATGAAGAAAACTAATGAAAAAGGTAAATTCAAAAACCTTTTCAAAACGAAGAAATTCATTCCTGAGAACTATGAGAAAGACAAAGTCGCTATCATCGACAAATACAACGAACTTGGATACCGTGATGCTAAAATTGTAACAGATAGTGTTGTGTCGTACGACCAAAAAACGGTTGATGTACACATGAATATTGAAGAAGGTAAAAAATACTACTTGAGAAATGTCTCTTGGGTGGGTAATACTTTATACCCTTCTGACCAATTGGAATATATGCTCCAAATGAAAAACGGAGACGTATATAACCAGAAACTCTTAATGGATAGACTTCTTAATGATGATGATGCTGTTGGTAACCTTTATTACAATAATGGATACCTATTCTACTCATTAGATCCTGTAGAGGTTAATATTGAGAACGACTCTATTGACCTAGAAATGCGTATCCACGAAGGTCAACCAGCCACAATCAGCAGAATTGGTATTCTTGGCAACGACCGTCTATACGAAAACGTTGTTCGCCGTGAACTTCGTACTCGTCCAGGAGATTTATTCAGCAAGGATAATATCATGCGTTCAATGCGTGAAATCCAACAAATGGGACACTTTGACCCTGAAAACATCAAACCTGATATTCAACCAGACCCAGAAAATGGAACAGTAGACATCAACTACGAACTGGCTTCAAAATCGAACGACCAAATTGAGTTTTCTGCAGGTTGGGGACAAACAGGTGTTATTGGTAAGATTAGCTTGAAATTCTCAAACTTCTCTATAAAGAACTTGTTTCACCCTGGTAAAAACCACAGAGGTATCTTACCTCAAGGTGATGGACAAACATTGACATTGAGTGGTCAAACCAATGCGAAATATTATCAATCATATAGCTTCTCATTCTTTGATCCTTGGTTCGGCGGTAAACGTCCAAACTCATTCTCACTATCTATGTTCTACTCTATCCAGACAGACGTAAGTAGCAGCTTTAACCCAACAACGTTCTATAACAACAATATGAACTATAACTACGGTTATGGTTATAATTACCAAAACTACGAGAACTTCTACGACCCCGATAAGTCTATGAAAGTATTCGGTATGTCACTTGGTTGGGGTAAGCGTTTGAACTGGCCTGATGATTACTTTACATTTACATCAAGTCTTTCTTACCAAAGATACATTATGAAGGATTGGAGATACTTTATCGTTCAAAATGGTCGATCAAACAACTTAAGTTTAAATTTAACTTTAGCTAGAGCATCGTTCGATAATCCAATCTTCCCAAGATATGGTTCTGACTTCTCTCTATCAGCTCAATTTACTCCTCCTTACTCATTGTGGGATGGTGTTAAATATGGCGAACTAGACGATCGTAATAAAGACGATCAGAAGAAAAAGAACAAATGGATTGAATACCACAAATGGAAATTCCATGCAAAAACTTATACTTCATTAATGGATCAAACACGTCACAAACGCACACCTGTGTTAATGACAAGATTTGAACTAGGTATTCTTGGACACTATAATAATAAAAAACGTTCTCCTTTCGAAACCTTTGAAATGGGGGGAGACGGGATGTCTGGATACTCTGGTTATGCAACAGAGATGATTCCATTGCGTGGTTATGAAAACAACAGTTTAACTCAACAAGGATATGCTTACGCATACACAAGACTGGGTCTGGAGTTACGTTACCCACTTATGCTAGAACCAACAACAAGTATCTATGTATTAGGATTTGTTGAAGGTGGTAATGCCTGGGAACAAATTGGTCAATTCAATCCATTTGATTTGAAAAGATCTGCAGGTATCGGTGTTCGTATATTCCTTCAAATGATTGGTATGATGGGTATTGACTGGGGTTATGGTTTTGATAAGATTAACGGTTCTAGCCAATTCGGTGGTAGTCAATTCCACTTTGTTTTAGGTCAGGAATTCTAATAACATTTAAATAATCTATTATGAAGAAATCTGTTTATTTAGCAATTACATTCTTGTGCTTTAGCTTAGTAGCCAATGCACAGAAATATGCGTTCATCGACACAGACTACATTCTTAGTAAAACTGAGAAGTACACAAAATATGAGCAACAGATTGAAACAAAGTCGCAATCTTACCAATTGGAGGTTACTAAAGCTGGAGAAGAAATACAGAAATTGTATGATGCTTATCAAGCAAAAAGTAAGACTCTCAATGAAGCTCAACAAAAAGCAGAACAAGAACGTATTATGAAACTTGAAAAATCTGCTATGGAACTTGGACGTAAATACTTTGGACCTGAGGGTGAGATAGCTAAACTAAAAGAAGAATTACTTAACCCATTTCATGACTTAATCTATGAAGCAGCTAAATCTATCGCTTTAAAGAATGATTATGCAGCGATTATAGACAGAGCAACAGCAACCAGCATTATTTTTGCTCAACCCAAGTATGACATCAGCGATGAAATTCTTGTTATCATAAATAATTCAAAATAATTTTTATACATTTGTCACTGACAGAACAATAAAAGAATTAAAAATTTAAATATAAAACTATGCTTAAAAAACTCTTACTAGTAGTAATGTTGATCTTGCCTCTTGGAGTAATGGCACAATCAAACAAGTTTGGACACACGAACTCACAAGAGATTATCCTTGAAATGACAGACTATAAAAAGGCTGAAAAAGACCTTGAAGCACTTCAAAAGAAATATGAAGACGAGTTTGTTAAAAGCCAAGAAGAATTTTCTAAAAAGGCTCAACAATTTCAAAAAGACATGAGTGAAAACACTCTACCTGCTACTATTGCTGAAAGAAGACAAAAAGAACTTCAAGATATGGGTCAAAGAATGGAAGCATTCCAACAAGAAGCTATGCAATCAATGCAAAAGGCTCAAATGGACCTTATGGCACCTATCTACAAAAAACTAAATGATGCAATCAACAAGGTTGGTAAAAAAGAAAACCTTATCTATATTTTTGATTTAAGTGGTCAAGCTATCCCTTACGTTGACGAAGGTCAAAGTCGTAATGTAACAGCATTAATCAAAGCTGAATTGAAATAATAGAAAATAAATGAATATATTTAAGAGGAGTTAAGGCGAATGCTTTAACTCCTCTTATTATTTAAACAGTAAGCCAACGAATATATATGCGAAAAGAATTACCCAATATACCTGGACCAATTGGAGTCTTTGACTCAGGCTATGGTGGACTAACCATTCTCAAAGAGATCAGGAAAGAACTTCCACAATACGACTATATTTATCTAGGCGATAACGCTAGAGCCCCTTACGGCACAAGGTCATTTGATGTGGTATATAAGTTCACACTACAAGCTGTCGAAAAACTTTTCAGCATGGGATGTCATCTCGTAATCTTGGCTTGTAATACAGCATCAGCCAAGGCGCTCCGAAATATTCAACAAAAGAACCTACCATTAATTGACAACGAAAGGAGGGTCTTGGGAGTAATCCGCCCGACAGTAGAAATATTAAATGACATTACCAAGAGCAATCACATAGGTATATTCGCTACAAGTGGAACGGTTTTATCTAACTCTTATCCACTAGAAATACAAAAGATTGCTCCACACATTCAAGTAAGCAGTGAAGCCTGCCCAATGTGGGTATCACTCGTTGAAAATGGGGAAATTAACAATGAGGGAACAGACTATTTCGTAAAAAAGCATACCGATATTATAATGTCAAAAGACTCTAAAATAGACACGATATTATTAGGCTGCACACACTATCCATTACTAAGGGATAAAATTGAACAATTCACTCCTCACAATGTTAAAATAGTATCGCAAGGAGAGTATGTTGCCAAAAGTTTAAAGGACTACCTACACCGTCATCCAGAGATGAATAACAAGTGTACAAGAAATAGTTCATGCAACTATTATACTACAGAGTCTCCTTCAAAATTCCAAGACTCTGCATCACTCTTTTTAAACGAAGAGATTGATGTAAAACAAGTCGAGTTAGAATAAATAAAAACGTACCACTATGAAGAATGTAGACAAAAATTTCGAAATGGTCTTTAAAGGCAATGCTATGAGTGCAGATCTTGTAGTTGCTAAGCTAAAAGACGAAGGTATTGAGAGTGTTGTAAAGATTAGCAATACAGATGCATTGTTCAAAACAGGTGAAGATGTAGACCGAGTGTATGTTCATATCAAAGAATTAGATCATGCAACAAAAGTGTTGAAAGATTAAATGACTTAACAATTAGCAATAATACAAATACGATGAAACAATTTACTTGCGTTAAAGATTTAGGCAATCTTAAAATAGCCATTGAAGAAGCGAAAGAAATAAAAAAAGATCGGTATAAATTCGACTCATTAGGAAAGAATAAAACCTTGCTAATGATTTTCTTCAACTCTAGTTTAAGAACACGCCTTAGCACACAAAAAGCGGCTTTAAACCTCGGCATGAATGTTATGGTGTTAGACCTTAATCAAGGTGCATGGAAGTTAGAAACCGAACGAGGTGTCATTATGGATGGTGATAAACCTGAACATTTACTAGAAGCAATACCCGTTATGGGCTGTTATTGCGACATCATTGGTGTGCGTTCTTTTGCGCAACTGAAAGACAAAGACTATGATTACGGAGAAACAATCATTAATCAATTTATAAAACACGCAGGGAAACCCGTTTTCTCAATGGAAGCAGCCACAAGACATCCACTTCAAAGTTTCGCAGATTTGATTACAATTGAAGAATATAAAAAGACGGCAAAGCCTAAAGTAGTATTAACATGGGCACCACACCCGAATGCTTTACCTCAGGCTGTCCCAAACTCTTTTGCTGAATGGATGAACACTACAGATTATGAGTTCGTAATAACGCACCCTAAGGGTTATGAATTAAATAATGAATTTGTAGGTAATGCTACGATTGAATATGATCAGTTGAAGGCTTTTGAAGGAGCTGACTTTATTTACGCAAAAAACTGGTCGGCATACGATGGTGAAAATTATGGAAAAGTCCTTTCCAAAGATTCCAGTTGGACCGTATCATCACGACATATGGAAGTAACAAATAATGCTTTCTTTATGCATTGCCTTCCGGTACGTAGAAATATGATTGTCACCGACGAAGTTATCGAGTCAAAACAATCCTTAGTCATCCCCGAAGCCGCTAATCGAGAAATTTCAGCTACTGTTGTATTAAAACGATTGATACAAGGAATAGAATAAAAAAAATGGTGGTTAGAATTCTAACCACCATTTTTTTATTTATTCTTGTGAGGACTATTCAACAACAGAATATCCAGCCTCTTTCCATTCAGTAATACCACCATCTAAATCGTAAATTTCCTTGAAACCTAACTCCAATAATTTAGAAGAGGCAGTCTTGCTTCTTTTTCCAGTTCTACAGTAAACTGCTATTTTTTGATTCTTATTGAATTGTCCAAGAGCTTTCTCATTGAACAAAGAATCAGTAACATCTAGAAATGCAGCATCTGTAATATGGCTCTCAGTATATTCATCTAATGAACGTACATCAAGAATTACAACTCCATCCTCCTTAACTAACTCCGAGAAATCTTCTACAGAGATTGTTTTAAAACTAGCTTTTGCCTGGCAAGCAACAAGTAGAACCGCTACAAATAATACCAAATAAACTTTCTTCATATTCTTTTTTATAACCTATGTTCACAAAACAATTGATACTCGTTTGATTTTGTAGTTTTGGCACTAAAAGTAATTTGATTGTATATACCAGAAGCTAATTTTGCTTGAAGATCTATAGTTACGATCATATTTTGCAGGTTACCTTCCAAATCACCATCCGCCTTATGAACTAACTTTAAATCTAAAGAATGTCCAGGAAATAATGATACATTGTCTAAAAAAACAACTCCAATTTCATGCTTAGCCTTCTCGTTCAACGATCTATAACTAAATCGCACATTGAGATAACGATTATCGTTACTAAACCAATAACTAGTAATGCCTTCAATCGGATCAGAATCAAAAGATTCAGGCTCTTCAATTGGATTTAAAGATACAACAGGAACAAAATTATACATTTTGATAAGCTCTGTTTTATCTTCAGAAAACTCCAAATGAGATAATCCTCGAATAACGTTTACTTTTGGTTCTTCATTAAATTGAAGCACAAAAGGCGTCTGAGGTACATACTGTTTATTATCACCTAACGTGACCATCAAAACTTTACCAGTTCCAGAAAATTCAACATCAATCAGTTCAAGTTGAACTTTAGGATATTCATAAGAGCTCTTACTACAAGCTGTAAAAAACATCGATGCTAAAACTACAAATAAAGAAACAAAGTAAGTTTTTTTCATAATTACGTTTAGGTTTATGGATTATGAATTTGCTGCTAGACAGTTAACCAATGGGTTCGCATACATTAAGAGCAGCTTGTCCATTAAGAATTCAACGTCTTTATTATCCATCTGGATTTTATCAATCTGTCCATTAAGGTACGCTAAGAATACTTCTTTATCTTCGTTAGAGTACTTCTCTGCCATAGCATCTGTTTTAAACAGAAGATCATATGCTACATAATTACCTGGATAGAAATGATAATTCTTATGAATTGACTTATCAATCAACTTCGAAACACAAGTAAACATCTCTGCTTTACATGCACCTTCTTCTAAGTTAACCAAATCATCATTGATACAATTAGCCATATGGAAATGAACACGGCCTTTAAAACCAAACATCCCTATTTCCATATTTCTCAAGTCATCTTGAGTTGTTTTCTTGTACTCTGGATTATCTCGTTTTAACTGAAACTCTTGCGCTTTCAAGAAATCACAAGGGTCATATTCGTACGAAATTGTTAGAGGTACAATATTCATACCTGAAAGACGCTCTACCAAAGTACCGTCGCCTCCCATTGCTAACATTTTCAAAACACTATCCTGCGTTCTATCATCCGAATCTTTAGCTCTACCCTCACGTTGAGCAATCCAAATAGATTGTTTCTTTTCGTGGATAGTATAGTGCATATAATGAGACATTCTACGAGATGATTCAAGCATCTGTCTCATAGTCAAAGCACGTTGTACGATGAACGATTTATTAACACGCACTAATTTTTTAATCCAAGGATAGATTAATAAATTATCACCAATAGCGATTTCGACAGTGTCTAGTCCTTTTTCAACCAACAATATTGACAAGAAACCAGCATCTAAGATAATATCTCTATGGTTTGAAATATATGTAAAGGCGCTTCCTTTTTCCAATTTAGCATCAGAAGACAACGTTAAACCCTTAGTAAAATCGTTTGCTATCTTCTTAAGAATACCATAGCAAAAGGTCATTTGAAAGTCTAACTTTGACTTACAGTCGCGCATTTTATCTGCAATAACTTCAAATGGAACATTTGGCACCGTTAAGCAAGCTGCATTTTGAAAAGCTGGGTCAGCAATCAGTTCTTCAAATACTTGAGGCAGTTCACTATCGTGGTACGGACGTATTTCATCAAATTCTTTTAAATCCATAAGCAACAATGATTAATGAAATTTATTTTCAATAATATCTGTCATAACATCCTTGATATCTAAACCTGCAGCTTTTACCTGTTGTGGGATAAAACTTGTAGGTGTCATACCAGGAGTTGTATTAATTTCTAGCAAATTTATAATTTTTTGATCAGTAATAATAAAATCTGCACGAATAATACCCGAACATCCTATAATATCATAGATAACAGAAGTGATTTTTTGAACTCTGCTCGTAAGTTCATCCGAAAGTCGAGCGGGAGTAATTTCATCTACTTGACCGTTATATTTAGCATCATAATCAAAAAAATCGTTATGTGTAACCACCTCTGTAATAGGAAAAACAACTTCTTTATTGTGAGTTTTATAACAACCACAAGTAATTTCAGTTCCCTCCATAAAGGCTTCAATCATAACTTCATCAGACTCATTAAAAGCCTTCTGAATGGCAGATTGAATATCGTCTATTGTTTTAACTTTAGACACACCAAAGCTAGAGCCACCAGCATTTGGCTTGATAAAACAAGGTAATCCTATTTTATCAACAACATTATCGTTCGATATAACTTGATTTTTTCTTACTAACAACGACTCTGATATACGTAAGCCATAACCCTTAAGATACTGATTACAAGCAAACTTATTAAAAGTCAATGCTGAAGCAAACACATCACAAGATGAGTATGGAATACCTATAAGATCAAAATAGCCTTGTAAAAGACCATTTTCTCCAGGAGTACCATGAATTGTAATGTAAGCAAAATCAAAAATAACCTTCTCTTTACCTAAAGCAAAACTGAAATCATTTTTGTCAATTGGTAAAAGTTGCTCTTCCACTCTCACATTCCAAGACTTACTCTGCATCTCAACAAGATACACATTGTACTTTGAGTGATCCATGAAAGAGAAAATACCTTTGGCACTTTTCAAAGAGACAGGCAATTCAGAGCTATCGCCCCCTGCTACTATGGCAATTGTGCGTTTTTTCATATATTTCTATTACTAATATAAATTCTCCACTTTTCAAGAAGTTGCAGCATATCATCTGGCAACTCCGAAGTAAAAAACATCTCCTCGTTCGTAACTGGATGAACAAAACCAAGACTTAAAGCGTGTAGTGCTTGTCTAGGACATAGTTTAAAACAGTTATCGACAAATTGTTTATACTTAGCAAATCGTGTACCTCGCAATATTTCATCACCTCCATAACGAGCATCATTAAACAAAATGTGTCCAATATGCTTCATATGTACACGAATTTGGTGCGTACGTCCCGTTTCCAGTCTGCATTTAATCAACGAGACATAATCCAAGCGTTCTAGTACTTGATAATGAGTTACAGCATGCTTACCAATAGTTTCATCTTCAAAGACAGCCATTTGCATACGGTCTTTGGGATTTCTTGCAATATTTCCAACAACTGTACCCTCATCTTCTTCAAAATTACCCCAAACCAAAGCTCGGTACTCTCGTTTAGTCGTTTTATTAAAAAACTGTAAACCCAGATGAGATTTGGCATCAGGCGTCTTAGCAATAAGTAATAATCCTGAAGTGTCTTTATCGATTCGGTGAACCAAACCAACACTAGGATCATTAGGATCATAGTTAGGAGTATCTTTCAAGTGCCAAGCAATGGCATTTAAAAGAGTCCCAGTATAATTCCCATGTCCCGGATGAACAACTAACCCTGCTGGTTTATTCACCACCATAAGTTGATCATCTTCATAAACTATATTTAGAGGTATATTTTCAGGGTAAATTTGGATATCACGTGGAGGTGTATCCATAACAACGGTAATAACATCAAGAGGTTTTACTTTGTAATTACTCTTCACTACAATGTTATTCGCTTTTATAAGGCTAGCCTCAGCAGCCTTTTGTACTCTATTTCTTGAGATTCCTTCAATGCGATCGCATAAAAACTTATCGACCCGAACTAAAGCTTGACCTTTATCGGAAACGAAACGGAAATGTTCATACATCTCTTTCGATGCATCCCCAGAACATTCATCCTCGAAATCTATATTATTTAATGTAGAATCTGTCAACATTTTATTTATTGAAACCAGCTATTTTCTTCTGTGAACTCATCGGGCATTGGTGTAGAGAAATCCAATGAATCTAAGTCTAGGTCTATAGAATCATTTACAATTTCCGAGCCATCACCAACAAGCAATGTTAGTGTAGCTCCCAATGGAACCATAGCACCAGCCGGCATTATTTCTCCTTTGAACTTTACATTATAGACCCAATCCTTCTGTCCACTAACATACTCATCTTTAGCGAGTTTAAAATCAACAGCTAAAAGCTTTGCGTGGGCTTGTCTAACAGAACTATTATCTGCTACATCTGGAATCGGACGTAAAGGTACGTTACTTGTATTTATGGTTAAATAAATGTTGCGTCCTTGCTTAACACGTTGACCAGCAGAAGGGGTGTAATCTACAACAGTGCCTGGAAGTTCTGTTCGCATATAAACAGAATCGACTACAGAACAAGCTAAACCATATCTTAAAAAAGTAGATTGAGCTTCTGCTACACTCATACCCTTTACATTTGGTACACTTATGGCTTCTCCATGGTGGGTAAATTTATCAATACCGTAGAACACTCCGTAAATTGTGCCTACGATAAATAGACCCATTAGTATTAAATTGATTACTAAAGATAGTAATTTTTTCTTCATTTTAATTGCAATTAAAACCCTAGTTATGATGAGCATAAAGTGCTGAATCGACCTAAGGAAACAATATGAATTTCAAATATACAATATTTTGTCGACTGCTAGACAAAAAAGAGTTTGTTTTATAAAAACAAAACTGCGATTTTACTCTTTTATATCGGTCTCTATGATTATGGACAAACATGAATGTAAAAAAAAAGAAGTAAAGGTTTCAATACCTCTACTTCTTTTTCTTATGAGATGTTATAATGCTTCTAAAGCAATTATCTACCGTTATACTCATCAGATACGGTTAATTTCTTTCTACCTTTTCCACGACGTGAAGCTAGTACTCTACGACCGTTTGCAGTAGCCATTCTTTCACGGAAACCGTGCTTATTCTTTCTCTTTCTGTTCGAAGGTTGGAATGTTCTTTTCATTGTTATATATTGTTATGATGTTATTTTACCTTAGATAATCGGGGTGCAAAAATAGCTACTTTTTTTAGAATAAGCAAGAAATATTTCTTTTTACTAAAACATTTTGCATTTTTTGCCGAATTCACCTACTTTTGCAAATATAATAAATAACAAGATTGATATCCAACAAGTTTGCTGGATAATATAAATTAATAAATAAAGATATGGCTACCACAGCAGATATTAAAAATGGTATGTGTATTGATTTAGACGGTCAATATTACTTCGTGATTGAGTTTTTACACGTAAAACCTGGTAAAGGTGCTGCTTTTGTCCGCACTAAACTAAAAGGTGTTACTTCTGGAAGAACAATTGATAAAACTTTCAACGCAGGTGTAAAACTAACCGAAGTTAGAATCGAACGCCGCCCTTACCAGTACCTATACCAAGATGATATGGGGTACAACTTTATGAACCAAGAAACTTTCGACCAAACTACAATCGAGAAAGACCTTATTACAGGTGTTGCTTTCTTGAAAGAAGGAGATGTTGTTGATGTTGTTTCTCATGCTGAATCTGAAACAGTTTTATATGCTGAAGTTCCTACTAAAGTTCAACTAAGAATTACTTATACTGAACCAGGACTTAAAGGTGATACTGCTACAAACGCAACTAAACCTGCTACTGTCGAAACTGGTGCAGAAATAAGAGTTCCTCTTTTCATCAATGAAGGAGAGCTTATTGAAGTTGATACTCGCTCGGGAGACTATATGGGTCGTGTGAAAGAGTAATCTTAAAACTATACAAAAGTATATAAGGGTAGTCATTATAATTAATAATGGCTACCCTTTTTTGTTGCTCACCTATTATTTTGTAATTTCATC
>JASLDF010000159.1 GCA_030151635.1 Bacteroides sp.
AACGAGTTGAAAGACGAAGATTACTTGAAATTCTACCATGATGTTTATCCAATGTCAGACGATCCTCTTTTCTGGATTCACCTGAACGTAGATTTCCCTTTCAATTTAACAGGGGTACTTTATTTCCCTAAAGTAAAAGCAAACATCGACTTGTCTAAGAACAAGATTCAATTGTATTGCAACCAAGTTTATGTAACCGATTCTGTTGAAGGCATCGTACCAGATTTCTTGACGTTGCTACACGGTATCATCGATTCTCCAGATATTCCATTAAACGTTTCTCGTTCATACCTACAAAGTGATGGCAACGTGAAGAAAATCTCAAGCTACATTTCTAAAAAGGTATCGGAAAGATTGAAAGCTATCTTCAAAGAAGATCGTAAAGATTTCGAAGAAAAATGGAACGACCTACGTATCTTCATCAACTACGGTATGTTGACTGAAGAGTCATTCTACGATCGTGCGAAAGACTATTGTCTATTTGTAGATACAGAAGGCAAACACTATACATTCGAAGAGTACAAAACGCTTATCGAAAGCAACCAAACAGACAAAGACAACAAATTGGTTTACCTATATGCAACCAACAAAGATGAGCAGTACAGCTTTATCGAGGCGGCTAAAAACAAAGGTTACAATGTGTTGTTGATGGATGGACAACTTGACGTTGCGATGATTGGTTTATTGGAACAAAAACTAGAAAACTCTAGCTTCACTCGTGTTGATGGCGATGTTGTAGATAACCTAATCGTAAAAGAAGATGTTACTAAAACCGTACTTGAGGCTGATAAGGAAGAAGCTTTAACGGTGTCTTTCAAGAGCCAATTACCAAAGATTGAGAAGGTAGAATTTAACGTACAAGCACAGGGTCTTGGCGAAGCTACTGCTCCAGTTGTGGTAACTCAAAGCGAGTATATGCGTCGTATGAAAGATATGGCAGCTATCAACCCAGGTATGAGCTTCTACGGTGAAATGCCAAACATGCTTAATGTGGTGTTAAACTCGGACCATGCATTGATTCAACGCGTACTTACAAGTGCAGAAGCTTCTTGCAAAGGCGAGGTTGCTCCTCTAGTAGAACAAGAGATTAAACTGGCTTCTCGTCGTGATGAGTTGAGTAAAGCACATGAAGGCAAGAAAGAGGAAGAAGTTCCTACAGCCGAAAAAGACGAATTGGCAGACATCAACAAGCAATTGGGCGAGTTGAAGGCAAACAAAGAGACAATCTTCGCTGGCTTTGCGGCTAAGAACGATTTGGTTCACCAATTAATTGACCTTGCTCTTCTTCAAAACAACATGTTGAGAGGCGAATCGCTTAACAACTTCGTGAAGAGAAGCATTGATATGATTAAATAAGTAAACGAGTCACCCAAGTGGTGCATATAATACCTTTAACGGCGAGTAACTTGAAATAGTTACTCGCCGTTATTTATTTTGTGGAGTTCGAATGGATTAGCTTCCGCAAAAGAGAAAGATAGCAGAAGTGGAAATACATGACATGACAACTTTTTTAAATACTGTTTTTGAACCTAAATAATTTTATGAGAGTTGTAGCTTATTCGATATTGCATAACGATATACACCTAGTTATAAAGTTCTTACAAAGTACATTCACAATGTTAATTCTACAAATTAACATTGTTTGTATATTTAATTAACTATCTTGAGTTTATGTAACTCTTAAAGATTGTACTATGGATTTCAAAGACTCAATTAAACAAGTTGCCGATCGGGTGAGCAAAATTAAAGACAAGCTAGAAACCGAGGAAGCAACAAAAAATGGATTGATAATGCCTTTTATGCAAGCATTAGGATATGATGTTTTCAATCCACTTGAAGTAATGCCTGAATTTACATGCGACATTGGCACAAAAAAGGGAGAAAAGATTGATTATGCCATCCTAAGCGAGGGAAAACCCATTCTACTCATAGAATGTAAGCATTGGAATCAAGACTTAAATTTACATGACAACCAACTACTTCGATACTTTCATGCATCTGATGCGAAGTTTGGTATTTTGACGAACGGAATAATATATCGCTTTTACACCGATCTAGAAACTCCAAATAAAATGGATGAGAAACCATTTATGGAGTTTAACATCTGCAATATTAAATCAAATGTATTGAGTGAACTCAAGAAGTTTCACAAGACGAACTTCAATCTAGACAGCATTTTATGTTCTGCAAGCGATTTAAAATATACAGGAGAACTAATGACCGTTCTGAAAAAAGAATTTGCAGATCCTAGTCCTGAGTTTGTTAAAGTATTAGCTAAACAAGTATACATGGGTGTATGTACCCAAAGGGTTGTTGATGAGTTTACAGAACTTACAAAGAAATCTATCAATACTTTAATTAGTGAGATTATTGCTGAACGACTAGAGAGTGCACTTAAGACAGAAACTCAGCAGCAAGCTACATTAGCAACCGATACATCTGCTGCTGAAACTAAACTTCCGGACGGAGTTATATATCAGTCTGAATGTGGAGATATAATAACTACCGAAGAGGAAATGGGAGCTTTTAATATAGTAAAGGCTATTCTTTATGAAAATATGCATGACATAAAGAAAGTCGTTCATAGGGATACTAAATCATATTTTGGTATCCTATACGATGACAACAACAGAAAGCCAATCTGTAGACTTCACCTAAACTCTGATACACACAAGTATATTTCGACTTTTGATGAGAATAAGATTGAATCGAAATTTAGAATTGAAAGTATATCTGATATATATAAATATGCTAAGGAAATTAAAACTGTAGCAATGGCTTATATGGAAGATGAGAAATAAAATATACTCAAGACATTAAATCTAAGACTATAAAACAAATACCTCGTTCCTACTTTAAGGGGAACTAGCTGTTTGTTTTATGGTCTTATCTGCGTAAGTCAATTGAATTGAATACCTCGTAACATTAGACTATTACCAGCCAGGACAAGACAGCCCTATCCCAAAAAGAACAACCTCAATCAATCAACTCCTCTTAATCCACCCACGAATTGTAACACTTTCTAATTACTGAAAACATTTATTAACGTCATCGTTATTACTAAATATAGCTACACACAAGAAACAAGCCCTACAAATAAGGTCTTTAAAAGCTTATATTTAATAAATTAAATCATATACTTAAGATTTAAGTGCCATTGTGAAATAGTGTAGTCTATATGTTACTATTTTACAAAATAACCATAAGTTAACAATATAATTCAAATGCTTTAAATTGATCCATTTAATATCTATGTTTGACGGACATTTGTATTACATAATTTTATATTTTACTTATGAGAAACAGATTATTTAGAATTCTATCCATTTCTACTCTATTAGTAATGGGTGGATTTTTGTGCGTACCAAATGCGTACGCTGCACAAGAAACTCTGCTGGCAACCCAGAGTACACCCGTAAAAGGGGTCATAAATGATGCCTTTGGACCAATTGTTGGTGCTACTGTGCATGTTAAGGGCACCACTACGGGTACAATAACCAATATAGACGGTGCCTTTTCGTTAGACAATGTAAAAAAAGGAGCCATTTTAGAAATCTCTTTTATTGGATACCAAACCATCAGCCTAGAATACACAGGGCAAGCATCTTTGGATATTACAATGGAGGAAGAGACTCAACTACTTAATGAAGTTGTAGTTACAGCCTTGGGAATTAAACGTGAGAAAAAAGCTCTTGGTTATGCGATGCAAGAAGTGAAAGGTGATGAATTACTTCAAGCAAGAGAAACAAACGTAGCAAACGCCCTATCAGGTAAAGTTTCAGGATTACAGATTTCTCGTTCGGGAAATGGTGCTGGAGGTTCTTCTAAAATTACACTTCGTGGTAACAACTCGGTTACGGGTTTAAACCAACCATTAATCGTGGTTGACGGTGTGCCAATGGATAACTTTACTGGTGCGGCAAACAATGACTTTTGGAATCCATCTGCCGATATGGGTAATGGTATTTCGGATATCAATGCGGAGGATATTGCATCAATGTCAGTACTGAAAGGAGCATCTGCTGCTGCGCTTTATGGTGCACGTGCGGGTAATGGTGTAATTTTAATCACCACCAAATCTGGACGTAAAACTGAAGGTCTTGGTATTACCTTTTCGGGTACTGTATCTGCAGAAACAATCTTTATGTCGCCTAAAAGACAAAATGCTTTTGGACAAGGATCACAAGGCATCTTCGATTTAGAGTCGAGTGGTAGCTGGGGACCAAGAATTCAAGGTCAACAATATCAAAAGTGGGATGGTTCAACAGCAACAATGCGTGCTTACGACAACGTTAAAAACTATTTTGATACGGGTATTAACTTGACTGAAAGCTTCTCTTTCTCTCAACAATACAAAACCACATCGGTCTACACTTCTTTATCAAGAATGGACGATCAAAGTAAAATCCCAGGATCAAAACTTGCACGTACGAATTTCACGACAAGAGCCACAACTAAGTTTGGTAAAGACGAACGTTGGAGTCTTGATACAAAAATTCAATACATGCGTTCGAAAGCAAATAACCGTCCAATCAGTGGAAAAAACAATTCAAACTCCTTCCTTGCCATGTATCTTATGCCAAGATCAATGGATATTAGAGATTTCAAGGCAGGTGTAAGAGAAGACAACACCATGTTGTGGTATGGTTCTAGCCAACAAATCAACCCATATTGGATGGAAAAGAGACGCTTAAATGCAGATACACGTGACCGTTTCCTTATTAATGGTGCATTGAAGTACGATTTTACATCTTGGTTGAATGCAGAAGTTAGAGTGGGTTCGGATATGTACTTCACCGATTTCGACAACAAAACATACTGGGGAAGTTCACTTCAAAATAGATACTCGATTTCTCAAGAGCGTTTCTTTGAAAACAACTATAGTTTCCTTGTAACTGCGCAAAAAGACAACGTTATTGGAAAATGGGGAGGTAATGCCTCATTAGGTGGTAACTTAATGCACCGCCGCCATCGTTCAATGACAACTGGTGTAGAGTTAGTCGTTCCCGACCTGTTCTCTATTCATAATGCCAAAGACAAACCAGATGTAAACGAAGGTAGCAGCGAAAAGAAAATCAACTCTATCTATGGTACTGCGCAAGTGAACTACGATGGTTGGGCATTCTTAGATCTTACTTTCCGTAACGACTGGTCGTCAACAATGAACAAACACAACCGTTCATTCTTCTACCCTTCTATATCAACCTCTTGGGTAATTTCGGATATGTTGGAGAAAATTGACAAGCCATTGCCTAGCTGGTTTACTTACGCAAAAGCAAGAGCCTCATTTGCAGAGGTAGGTAACGACCTTGAGCCATACCAACTATATAACACTTATTCTATTGGTCAAGCTCCTGATGGAACAACTACTTCGTCGCAAAACAAAACCCTATTCGATTCTTCTGTACGATCGGAGTTGATTAAATCTTGGGAGGCTGGTGCAGAAGTTCGCTTCTTGCAAAACCGTCTAGGATTCGACTTCTCTTGGTACAAAACCAATGCGACTCGTCAATTATTGAACATCCCAATGGACGGAATGTCGGGCTATCAATATAGAAAAATTAATGCGGGTAACATCGAGAATACCGGTGTCGAACTTATGGTTAATGCACGCCCAATCCAAACTGCTTCAGGCTTCAATTGGGACATCATGCTAAACTTCTCGAAGAACAAAAACAAAATTAAAGAACTGTACAAAACAGCCGACGAAGAGATTACACTTTATCCACTGGGTGGATATGACAACCTTCAAGTTTATGCAACTGCTGGTGGTAACTACGGTGAAATCTGGGGTACGAAGTTAAGCCGCGTAAAGGATGTTAACTCTCCTCACTTCGGTAAATTAATTACTGAAAACGGTCTGCCAACTGCTAGTACTGAAAAAGAAAAGATTGGTGATCAACAGCCTAAAGCATTACTTGGACTAACCAACACCTTTACTTATAAAGGATGGTCGTTAAGCTTCTTAATTGATGCACGTATAGGCGGCGATATCTTCTCGGGTACTCTACAATCAATGCAAGCTTCGGGTACATCAAACAAAACTGTTGTGGGTGGCGAGCGTCCTAATATGGTTCTTGATGGTGTGTTTAAAGATGACGCTGGCGTATTCCAACCCAATACTACAGAAATTACAGCTCAACAATATTGGCAAACCATCACTTCAAAAGGAAACTTAGGTGTGGGCGAAGCAAACATCTACAGTGCAACGAATGTGCGTCTGCGTAACCTATCATTAGCATATGCTTTCGATAGAAAGATGTTGAAAAAAACTCCATTCACACAATTAAAACTAGGTTTATCTTGTAATAACGTTTGGATGATTAAGAGTAGTATGAATGGTATAGACCCAGAGTCTATCTACGCAACAAGCACCAATGCTACAGGTTTTGAGTTTGGTAGCTCACCAACATCTCGCACCTACTTATTCAACGTAACTTTTGGTTTCTAACAGCATTTATAAGAATAAAATATTATGAAATATTTCAGCAAACAATTATATAAATTACCGCTTGGCATTCTTCTTTTGACAGGATGCTCTGATTTTGAAAGGGTAAATGTTGACCCTAATGCGGCGAACATAGATCAGGTAAGGGTTGAATATGCCATTAATAAATCAATAACCGATGCGCAACAAGACCCCGAAGTTGCCGAACGTGCTTTCGTACTAAACTGGATGGGTGCATCTCGTATGCAAGATCCAAACATGAGCGGTGGGTTAACTGTTGGTAGTTATAGTGACGATTGGATTTCGAACTACTACAACCAGATATCGGGATGGATGACATCCATAACACAAGCAATTACAATTGCCGATCATAAATTAGCAACTGAATTAAACAGTCACGACGAAAAAACCATTCCAAACTTTAAACAAGTAGCTAGGATTTGGCGTGCCTATTTAATGAGCGAGTTCACCGATAACTTTGGAGCTATGCCCATTGAGGCTTTTAAGGGTAAAAACCCAGACTTCGATAATGCAAAGGACGTATATTATTTTATACTTAAAGAATTGAAAGAAGCATCAGAAGAACTAGACTTAGATGTTGTAGTTACTGATTCTGAAAAGAATTCTGACCGCGCATATAGATTCGATTTCAAGAAATGGCAACAATATGCAAACTCAATGCGTATGCGTATTGCAATGCGTTTAAGTGAGGTTGATCCTGCGAAAGCAAAAGAAGAATTTGAAGCAGCAGCAAAACTAGCATATATTACAGAGAACGTGGATAATCTTGCCATTGCGGAACAAAATAGCTGGTCTGCACTTGCAGGTGTTATGTCTCGTGAGTGGAACTATTTCAGTATTTCTGCAACCGTAAACAACCTTTTAGTTGGCTTGGGTGGCATCCCATCAGAACAAGTTTTGGCTACTCGTCCTAATGCAGCAACATTGAAGGAGCGCATTAAACCTGCAGACTATATGGGTATTCAATACAACGACCACATGGCGTTGCTAACAAACGACCCTGCAAAAGGTTTCTGGTTTGATGGTTTGCACCACACACTAGACCCTCGTTCATACGTACTTTTCCAAATTCCTGGCGATTTCATGGATGTAAACTACTGTAAATATCCAAGTTACAACGCCAATTCAACTCAACTTAAACGTGCTTTAACAGTGAAGTCGACTCAGGAATCGAAAGTAGATACACTAGTCCTATTAAATTCAGAATTCACATGGAACGCATCTGCTTGTGGAGAATGGGGAGATAAAGGAGCACTAAACAACATGTATGGTTGGCCTTGGGCATTGCCTAACTTAAAACTGAACTATAGAAACAGTACCAACAAACGTATATTCTTTGGTGCTTGGGAGTCGTATTTCTTAATGGCAGAAGCTGCCGAAAAAGGATGGACAGTGCCAATGATTGCTAAAGAAGCATACGAATTGGGTATTAAAAAGAGCTTTGAGCACTTTGGAATGGCAAATTATGTAAGTGAATACATCAACTCGGATGCATACAACAACGTTGGTACTTCTGTTAAATGGGAACATACTACTGATGCAACCTCGAAAGAGATGAAAATGGTGAATGGATATACCCGTGCAGAAAGTGCATATACCTATAAATATCCTAAAGGTGAAAACTCTTTATATGGTAAATCATTGAACGATCGCCTATCAAAGATTATCACTCAAAAGTACATTGCTAATATGCCTTATTTGCCATTGGAAGCTTGGAACGATCAGCGTCGTTTAGGCTTACCGTTTATGGAGACTCCAGCAGTGGAACAACCACTTTCGGACATGCCTTCATTAACACCAGCAACATACGATAAACAAACCATCTCATTCTTCCCACAACGTCTTAAATTCCCTTCGGCTCTAGAGAATAGTAACCCCGAAGGTTATAAGAGTGCTGTTGACAAATTGGGTGGTCCTGATAACGTTTTAACACCAATTTGGTGGGCTAAACAGAACTAAATAACACCTGTTATTTAAACGAAGAGAAGGTCTCGACATTCATTTGTCGGGGCCTTTTTTATGATTATGTAGCTGGTAGGCATTAAGGTGACGTACGTTGTCGTTACTTCTTTAAGTTGTAAATATTCAAACACTTTAAACTTGCTCGTCCTAACACTTATCACTAAATTAATAGTCGAAAAATATAACGGATACACAATAACAAAATAAAACCTTACAATATGACGGAAAATACGGAAATGGGAAAGATTGCTATGACTGCAACCAACAACAAAGCCTACTTTGGGGCATATCTTAACTCGGCAACTAATAATTTAAATAAATTAAATTTAGCCTTTAAGAGTAGATACAATATAGACAAGATAGAAAGTCTCATTAACGACACTAAATACTCTGAAGTTAAATACAAGGACTTCACCGAATTAATAGGAATGTACTTCCCTATTATCCACAAATTTGGAACAGGTGATATTGATACTTCTCTAGATAAAGAAGAGCGGATATCGTATAAATACAAGTTACGTTGTTTTCTAACTGCTGCTAAAATGATTAATGATCTAAGGTGCTATTTCACCCATTATCAGCACCAACCTTTGAATTTTAACACCTTTAATGCAAGTAACAAATACGTACCCCATACAGTCATCTTACTAGAACTAGATCATATTATCTTTCGAACCACCTGTAGCATTAGAAAGAACCGACTAAAAACTGATAAGACTAAACAATTACTTAAAGCATCTTTAAAAGAAACTGTTCAACTCGTCACTAAAGAGCAAAAAAACAAGTTGCTAAAAATGGCAGATGATAAAGAGCAACAGGCTATTGAAGAACAAAGCGAAGCCTGTGCGATAAGGTTGCGTAAGGAGGCTTGTATATGCAGAAGAAGTGCTAAGAATAATGACGATTTATTGAATGGGGCTATGAACTCCGCTTTTAACCACATCTTGTTCGAGGATAAAAAAGCAAAAACTGTATTTTTAAAAGACTTGTATAAAGCCAGCTACACAGAAGAAGAATGTGCTAAAAAAAGTCTTATCGACAGCATTAAAATAAGTGAAAATGGGCTGATATGGTTGATGTGTGCTTTCTTGACAAAAAAAGAGGGGGAAGATTTTAGGAGCAAACTGAAATACTTTAAAGCCAAAGCAAACCCAGATAGCAACGTAAAAATTACGAGCTTGGGTTTTATGGTTACCCATTGGCTATTTGGCTTCATGGCGTGCAAAGGATTTAGACACAGACTGAATACTACTTTTACGCTAGAGACATTGCTTACGCAGATTGTCGATGAACTTGGCAAGGTGCCAAATGAAGTCTATATGAATCTTAGTACTACGAACCAAGAAAGATTTCTTGAAGATGTGAATGAGTTTACACAGGATTTCAAAGAGATTAAGTCGTTACAATCTTCTACCATCATCCACCCAGTAATTCGTAAAAGATACGAAGACAAGTTTGTCTATTTTGCCATGCGTTATCTGGATGAAATTGTACAGTTTGATAACCTTCGTTTTCAAGTACATTTGGGCAATTACATTAAAGATAAAAGGGTTAAAAATATTGAGGGTACAACAATAAACACAGAAAGAGAGGTTAAAGAACGCATTATGGTGTTTGGTCGTTTGTCCGAAGTAATGGAGCAAAAACAAACAGGGTTAGCCAACATTCACGAAGATCTGGGCTGGGAAGAGTTTCCAAATCCTTCCTACAATTTAATAGGCAACAACATTCCCATTTATTTTCTGGATTCTAAAAGAAAGAAACAGGCTGATGGAGCAAAATCAACATCGCAAAAGTGTAAGCACGTTGAAAAGATTATTTCGTCGGATAAGATTGTGCACACAAATCCAACTATGCTACTTTCTATCCATGAATTGCCTGCCATTTTATACGAGATCTTGGTTAAGAAAACACCAGCAAAGCTAGTCGAAACAACTCTATATCGCTTTGCAAACAGAAGAAGAGGTAAGATCGAAGGTTTTAAAAACAACAATGATCTTGCCCCCAAAGGCTATCCGAAACAATTAACCAAAGCACAAACAGAAACGTCTGCCACTATAAATACCGTTAAACTTAAAAATGCCATCGTAAGGGAACTTGTGGATACTGAAGCGCGTATTTTGGAGTGTAACCAGATTATCAACGACAATAAAGAGCGTAATTACACGTTCACAAAAAGCGAAAAGGGAAAAATAGCAACTTGGCTTGCCAATGACATTAAGAGGTGCATGGATGTATCTAATCGTAAGGAGTGGAAGTCGTACCACCACAACGAGTTACAAATGGCTCTGGCATTTTTTGGTACAAGTACCGATAATAATACAGCACTACAGCTTGTAACACCGTTTTTTAATTTTAAATCCAACCAAAAGTTTATCAGACAATCCTTACAAAGAACCACGTTCGACGACATGTATAAGAAATACCTTTATGATCGGAAGAAATTATACAAAGAAATTTTAGATCAAACGGATACTATTCATTTAGATGATGATGGAATCTGTTGGAGCCTATTTTATAAACGACTGTATACAATCAAGCCCAAGACTGATTTTATTGATGCACTGCTAAAACATCCTATAGTTGCTCCTCGTGGAATATTCGATGAGAAACCAACCTATTTTAAGGCGGGGACTGCTGACATTAATACCGAACCCGAAAAGTTTGCAGATTGGTATAGTTTTGCGCACAAAGCAACCGATTTTCAAAGCTTTTACGACTTAAAATTAGACGTTGAGCAGAATTATCAGCTTCAATATCCAGATAAAAAGAGTGATAGGCCAACCTTAGACAAGTTTAAACAGCAGCAGCTAAAATCTATCAGAAGGAAGAAAACACAAGATACATACCTTATGCGCATTGTCAATGCCATTTACAAGGATATGTTTAAGCACGATATCCCCAATTCTCTTTCCGATTTATATATTTCTAGAGAGGAGCGACTTAGGGCATTCGAAAAGGGGGCTTTACAAAACAACAGAGCTAAAGGAGATGTGTCGGAAGTCATACACATGGAGAGTAGTTTTTGGGAAAAAAGAATTCACTGTATTTACGACACCCTGACTCTTAATGTGGTTGATGACAGCGAGACGTTAGTGCCCGAACAGAACGTAGTCTTTATTGAAAAGAATTTAAAAATCAAGGATTTGGGGAAGCTTAAATATCATTTAAAAGACAAGTTGGTGCAGCGATTACTTTCATTGAAACCTATTATTAATGGAGAAATTAGCGATGAGACGTGGTCGATGCATTTGCTGCAACAAGAACTTGAATCGTATAATGCCATAAGAGCCGAGTCTGTTTTTCAGTTGCTGAATGATGTGGAGAAATACACTGCAAACAAGCTTCATTTAGTAGGTCAGGAATATCCGAAGGAATTCTTTAAGGATGGCAACGTTAACTACAGGTATATTATGGTTAATGGTTTGTTACCCCTTCTAAATGTTGACTGTCCTAATTCCGACTATCAGACGTTGAAAGATTCAGATGACTTATTTGAGGTTAAATCTGTAATGGACACTATATCGAACGAGCAGGTCAAAAAACTGGCATTGATCGTTTTGATAAGAAATAAATTTAGTCACAATGAGTTTCCAAGTATTGATTATATGAACTACATTTTTGATGAGGTCAAAACGGCTCCCAATTTTAAAAATGGAGAGATTAAATCGTATGCCGAGGTGTTGTATTACTACCTGAAACAATTAATAGCAGACTTAGCAATAGATATTTAGCATAATTACAGAGTAATTAAACACTTAATAATCTAGGCAAACTACCTAAAAATGAGTATCTTTAGGTAGAGAATACAAGAAAAAATAGGATAGAAATAATGCATTAAAAATATGAATACCTGCGTAATAAACCTCAGTTTT
>JASLDF010000014.1 GCA_030151635.1 Bacteroides sp.
TGCATCTTTTCTATTTTTGTTTAAAAGCTCACCAGTCCAGCTCATCGCCTTCTGTTTACTTGCTCAAAAACTCAATTACGATGTTGTAACTAGATTCAATCTTGTACTTCGACATCTTTCTCGTGTCTACCAATTCCACCATCCAGCTTATTGCGTTTTTACTAGGTGCAGACTTTCAACTGCACATTATGTTTAGCAGGCCCATTCCTGCTTTATATTTATTGTAAAAATGTCAAAGAGCGAATTACTTAGTGAGTGGTAGCAATATTCGCTACGTGCTACCACCCTGGTGGTGCTTTCGCACCTCAATCAATCAACCTTAAAAATTATATTGTGTAAGCTTAGATCATATTACGTTCAAGTAGTAAATCAATGCTTTGTAGCAAGTAGAAGTACTTACGACCTACTATTGAAAATCTTATCTGGTCTGTATCACGTAGACTTTGCAAATAATTAGAACTGCAATCTAGGTATGACATAGCTTCTTTAGCGCTTAGCCATTTTTTCTCTACTTTTTCTACAATTGTATTTCTTGCCATCTTTCTGTCCTCCTGCTGTATGTTAGTGTTATTCTTGTCTTACCTTTTCTTCTATTTCTTACATTATCTATTCGTCCGTATGTAATTGTGCTTGGTGTTATAATTAAGAGCAACACGCACGATATAATTGCTCTTTTTAAAGGATTCAAATCCATGGATATCTTAAACTTGTTGCAAAACCACCATGCAGAGAGTTCATTTACTTTTTTACAACCAGTTTTATCGAATATTTTTCGAAGGTGGTTATCAACTGTAAATGGAGATAAGAATAATTGTTCTGCTGCTTCCTTTTTGGTGGCTCCCCAGCTTAATAACTCTGCGACTTCCTTTTCTCTCTCTGTAAGTTTGTTTAAGTTTTCCATATTGATTGAATTATTTATTTACTCCCAAATATCTATTACTCCGAATTTGCTAAATGCTTTTTCTATAGTTTCTGCTTCAGTAACCTTAGGTTCAACAGAACCTCTTAATCGTCTATAGAAGGTATCATAACTCCAATTAAGTTGGTTCATAATCTCATCTCTTACTAAAGCTGTCTGCTTAATTGTTAACTGTTCATATCCTTTCCTGAACGAAAATGTTCGTTTGTTGGAGAATTGACGTGTTTGCGTTATCATATCTATTGCTTTAAATACTATATTTGTATTATTGTGTAATACTTTAATGCGAATGTATATCTAATATTAGATATTCGCAAAACTATCATAGTCTAATATTAGATAATGATAGTAAATTATAATGAATCTAAATAATGAGCATAGGAGAACGTATTATATCTACAATGAATGCTAAGGGGTATTCTAAGAACTATTTAGCTAAAAGCATAGGAATTCACCCTACTACTCTTAATAATTGGATATTAGGAAAAACATCACCTGATAATCTAAAATTAGATGTTTTGTGTGATTTTTTAGGTATTAATACAGATTGGTTAATTACTGGTGAGGGTGATATCATTAAATCGCCTTCTAATGGAACACCTATAAATGATGTAAAAATTAAAATGATTCCACTTGTTTCTCAATATGCACAGGCTGGTTATTTATGTGGCTTCGGAGATATGCAATATATTGGAGCACTTCCGACAATACCTACAGTGGTAGATCATGAACCACATGGTAATTATATAGCTTTTGAGGTAAAGGGAGATAGTATGTACGATGGCACAGATGAGAGCCTCAACGAAGGTGATATATTAGTGTGTCGTGAGGTTGATAAGATATATTGGAATAATAAGTTACACATCAATAAGTGGGATTTTGTTGTAGTGCATAAAGAAGAAGGTGTTCTTGTTAAGCGAATTGTTGATCATGATGTAAGTACTGGTCTAATAAAATTACATAGCCTCAACAGCTTTTATCCAGACTTTACATTACATTTAAAAGATATATCACAATTATTCAATGTCGTTCAGATTGTACGATCTAGAAGACGTTAACAAAATTATTATGAAGATACTGACTACTTTTATACTATTATTTGCCTGCACTACATTAGGAATTAGTCAAGAGATTTCTAATGCAGGTGTATATTATATCAATGGTTTTGAGAATGTAAGTATAGAGCCTATTCTATATACCAAAACTAAAGGCAAAGCTAGTGGGTTGTTTAATGGTAAAGTTAAGCGTGAATATAATGGAGCTGTATCTAAAAATGTTGTAAGTAACAATCCAGAATTTATCTTTAGCTATAAAGAAATACCTTCAGGAATGAAAAGACAGTTCTATATGTTTTTTATTTCAGATAATCCAAGTGATATTGTTTTAGCAAAACTGCAACAAAGAGATAAAAGGAGAGATTTAGTAATTTCCAAAGTTAATAGTCTGTCAGGCTCTGTTATCACTGCAAATGGTATATCTACATCAACAATTATTAGCCAAATAGGTAAGGACCTTTTTAAGATTACATTTAGTGAGCCATTGGAAGAAGGTGAGTATTGTTTTATGCTTTATGATCCTAATGGTGCTTTTGCAGATGGATATATCTTTGACTTTTCTGTTGGAGGAAGAAACCTCATTCAAGAACACAGAAATAAAGCAGGTAAAGACTCTATGTATTTTTATTAAAACTTAATAATATGATCATAGATTCAATCAGTCCTGGTGATGTAATAGCAATCGTGGCTATTGTGGTGTCGTGTGTTTTGTCGATTACTGCGATGATAGTGTCTTATCGATCCAATAAACTACTAAACAGCTTGTCTATAGCCAAACTAAAGAAGGAAATTAATCGATTAGAGTCAGCAGATATAAGGGTTGCATTTTTATATAAAAAATACTACCTTTCAAATAGCAGTACTAATACCATCATAAAATTTCAAATAAAAAATGTTGGTAACTCTCCAGCCATAAATCTAAATATTTTAGATGACGAGCTATTAAAGTGTATAGAGCGTTTTTGGAAAAATAATTCAATAGCTCCAAAACCATCTTTCCCGATTCCTATATTAAAACACGCGTGCACTTATGAGTTTTCAATTTTACCAAACAAGATAGCATTTATGAATAGGTATATGCATATTGAGTGGGATGATATAAATGGGAATCATATAAAAGATAATGCATACATCGAAATAACACAATTAGACGTTGTTGTTTCGTAAATGTTAGATTAGCAACAGTTTATCATCTGAATTGTTATTTTAACCATTTACATAATCAATAACCCTTCTATTAGCCTCATCGACTTTTTTTAAATCAAAGTCGATATAGACGTCAGTAACGGTATCATTCCCGTGCCCTAGAGCATGAGCAATGATGTCCTTAGAAATATCTATTGATGAGGCTATCGTAGCCCATGTATGCCTTGCCCAATAGGTGGATATATCAGGAAATAGGGGACTTAATACAATCTTGTTACGTTTAATATCCTTCCTGCCTATCAATTTTAGATACTTATTGATTTGCTTAACAAAGTTGTGATAGTCTGAATAATTGTCCATCACGTTAATTAAATACTGTTTACCACGGTATTTATTAAAAATAATTTTAGCCTCATCTGGAATTTTTATAGAATAGAGCCTTTTTGTTTTTGCCCTTCTAAACTCTATTCTATCTCCTACTACTGAATCAGGTGTTAGGTGTAGTAGGTCCACCATATTAATGCCTAGTAGGTAGAATGATAGCATAAATATATCCCTATATCTTTCTTGATGTGCCTCTACTTGATATGTAGATAATAGTCTAATATCATCAATAGATAGTGATCTCTTTGCTGTCTTCTCTTGTTTGATTTTAAATTTTCTAAATGGGTAATTAGTGGTATACTCATTATCAAGACAATAATTAAATACAGCTCTGATATTTCTTAGATGTATAGAAGTACTATTTTGTGAATTGCCTAATTTCTTTTCATTAAGTTCAAAACGCTCCAGCCATTTAATATTAATGTCATCTAGACTTGTATATGGATAAAACCTTTCAATCTTCGTGATAGTGGCTTGATATATTTCTTTAGTTCGAACACTATTGCATTGGTCAATATATTCTAGGAAATAATCTTTAACGGCTCTAAGTACATTCTCATTTTTACCTTCAATAATTTTTTTGAGTTGTTTAGCTGAGTAGCGATTAATTTCTCCATTTAATTCTAATGGCAACAACTCCTTTTCTACCTGAGATAATTTATTATTAATTCGTGCATTTTTTACTTTATATCTGGGGTCACTGGACTTAACCTTGTTGGCATCCCAGTCCTGTTCTTTACAACTAACATTAGTCAAGATATATGCTGCTCCTTTCGAGTATATCTTAACCTTAATAGGATATTCTTTATTCTCAAGAACTCTTCTTTTATCAATAATAATAGAAACTGTAGCCATAGACACCCTTTGTGTTGAAAACGATATTTGATTTGCACACCATTTGCACGGTATTTGCACGGTTTTATTGTATTCAAAGGTACTAAAAGTGTCCTAAAGGTACATAGTGCTTTGATGTATTTAACAAAAAAAGCAGCTAGAATTTAATCTAACTGCTTGATTATTAATTAGTCGGGGTGAGAAGATTCGAACTTCCGACCCCACGCCCCCCAGACGTGTACTCTAACCGGACTGAGCCACACCCCGAATAATGCGTGCAAACATAATCCTTTTATTTAACATTTCAAATAGGTTATTCAAAATGTTAATTTAAATCTGACTTTATTTAAATGAGGTCTATAGTGATGTAGGTATTGGTTTGGAATAGAATCATCTACATCAGTAGTTTCTTTTCGTAAATAGTTTGTATCTTATCGGTAGTTATTAAATTTAAATCTATGATAAATAAAGCTTTGAAGATAGCCCATCGGGCACATTTAGGGCAAGTAGATAAAGGTGGTGTGCCATATATCCTGCATCCTATACGTGTAGCTTTGCATTGCGATACCGATGCCGAAAAGGTTGTGGCTTTGTTACATGATGTTGTTGAAGATACTTCATTTACCTTGGAGGACTTAAAGGCCGAAGGCATCAGTAGAAATCTTTTGGATGCGATAGATAGTTTGACAAATCGTGAAGGAGAAAGCTATGATGAGTTCATTTGTAGAGTTTCTCAGAATGAATTAGCAGTACGTGTCAAAATTCAAGATTTAAAAGACAATATGGACTTGTCCAGGATGGGTGGAAAAAAACATCGAAAATACGATTTGTATTGTGAAGCACTATCTTATCTAAAGTCACTCTTGAAGGAATAAAAAAGGAGTTAAGATTTTTCTTAACTCCTTTAAATTATTTTTTTAAATGCCCATGAAGTCCTGATAAAAATCAAAACTTTCGTAAAGAACATCTTTTTCAATCGTAACATCAAGTACGACATCGCCTCTGTTTTTAAGTAGTGGCATTACGACTATACCTACGCCTTTTGTGTTCTTTTTATCGTGTAAAATGTAATTGTATAACTCGTCGTAATCTTTGCAATTAATATCAAATACCCCATAACGTTCTTTTATCAAGTCGATAATTGGACGAAGTGCTTCGGTGGGGTAGTTACATAATCTGTGTGCTATATAAAGCTCGCAAATTAATCCCCATGCCACTGCGTAACCATGTAGAATTGGTCGGTCATGGTGGAGTGCAAAACTTTCGAAGGCATGCCCTATTGTATGGCCAAGGTTCAATATTTTACGCAATCCTTTTTCAAAAGGATCGTTATTGACCACTTCTTTTTTCACTTCAATGGATTCTTGCACCAACTCCGATAGAAGGTGTAGGTCACAATCAGTAGAAAACTCGAAGTTTAACAATTCATTATAGTGCTTCACATCGGCAATTAAACCATGTTTTAGCATTTCGGCATATCCAGATAGATTATTTTCTCTATCCAAAGTTTTTAAGAATTGCATATCAATTAAAACTGCATTCGCTTCAAAAAATGCACCTACTTCATTTTTAAATCCATTAAAATTGATGCCTGTTTTACCGCCTAGGGAAGCATCGACCATCGCTAATAATGTTGTAGGAATATTGATACATTTCATGCCACGCTTAAAAGTTGAGGCTGCAAATGCACCGATGTCAGAAACCATACCGCCACCAATATTTATCAGTAGTGAATTTCTTGATGCACCAAGTGTACTAAAGTTTTTCCAAATGAAGCTTAGTGTGTCTATATTCTTGTTGCTATCGCCCGATGGAATTGAAATGAGATTGGCACTCATTAAAATGGGCATATTCTCGATAATAGGCAAGCAATACTTGGTTGTATTTGAATCGCTAATAATGAATATCTTATCTGGATTCAATTTTTCTACCTGTATTTCAAGCTCTTTCTCAATTTGATGTGTGTATATTATGTTCTGTTTACTCATGTTTATTGTGGAAATAGATGTTTTACAAATATATAGGTTAAGTGCTAAAAATCGCATCAAATTTGTTATAATGATATGTTTAAATCATCTTTTTGTAGAATATCTAGCTCTATTTGATGTATATTTACTACAAAATGTAATTAATTATGAAAGCTTTATTCCCCGGAAATTGTCGCATGTTGGGCTTTGCGATATTGGCATTAGCCATTTTTACTCCATTTATATTGTTCTTTGTAGGTGTTCTAACTGATGAAAACTTACAGATGGTTAAATCTTCAGTTCGAATTGTTTCTATTGCAGGAGCATTGATGTTGTTCTTTTCAAGACGTAAGAATGAAGGTGAACTTATTGAAAAACTACGCGTTAAATCTTTAGGATTTTCGCTAATTCTGACATTTATATATTTGTTTATGATGTTAGTCTATCACTTGAGTATTGGTGATGTAGGGTATGTAGATAGCTCATCTTTTCTTATTTTTATCGTCATCTCTGATATTTGTTTGGAGTATTTTGTAGTAAAAAGTAACTATAATCGAAATTAATTTGATGTTGAATTAAACCTTTACCTTTTTAAACCATCTTTATAGTTGGTTCAACTAACTAATTTACATCAAAAATAATGTACAAACTTAAACGATTCATGTTTTTTTGCGCTTACTTACTGGTTTGCATATCTACAAGTTATGCTCAAAAGGGTAGCGTAAGTATTAAAGGAAAAGTCTTTGATACAGAGATGAAAGAGGCGGTTGCACAGGCAACTGTTCAGCTTTTATCACTACCAGATAGTGTAATGTATAAAGGGACGACAACAAGCATGGACGGCACTTTTGTACTTCAAGGTATAGTACCTCAAGACTATGTTTTAAAGATATCATTTATTGGTTATAGAAATATATTAAAGCCGATTGCAATTAAGAGTCTTGATAAAGATCTTGATTTAGGCCAGATTAACCTAGCAATGGATGCAATCTTATTAGGTGAGGCAGTTGTAACTGCAGAAGTTCCACCAGTCACTTTGCTAAATGATACAATGGTATTTAATGCTGCTGCCTATCGAGTTCCTCAAAATGCAATGTTGGAAGAGTTAGTTAAAAAGCTTCCAGGAGCAGAGGTGGATAGTGAAGGTAAAATTACGATCAACGGAAAAGAAATTTCAAAAATTATGATTGATGGTAAGGAGTTTTTTGCAAAAGATCCTAACGTTGCAATGAAGAACCTACCAGTCGACATGATTGATCGAATTAAAAGTTATGACAGACAAAGTGATCAGGCTAGAATGACAGGGATTGATGATGGAGAAGAAGAAACTGTTATCGATTTAACTGTCAAAAAAAATATGAACCAAGGTTGGTTTGGAAATGCTGATATAGGTGTTGGAAATCATGATCGATATTCTGCGAAGGGTATGTTAAACCGTTTTGCTGATGGAGATCAACTTACGGGTATCTTTAACTTTAATAACGTTCGTGATGCGTCGCTAGGTGGTGGTCGTAGATGGTGGCGTCAAAACGGAATGGAGGAAGTTAAATCTGGTGGTGCTAACTATGCTTTTGAACGTAAGAAAATTACTTTTGGAGGTAGTGTTAACTATTCGGATAAAGAGGTTGATTTACAGTCTAAAACTTCATCGGAAACATTTTTACAAGATAATTCCTCCTATTCAAGAGGTTTTTCTAACTCCTTAAACAATAACAAGGCCTTTACTTCTGATTTTCGTTTTGAATGGAAGTTAGATAGCATGACAACATTCCTCTTCTTACCTACATTGAATTTTGGGAGAAGTGTAAATAATAGTATAGGTGAGTCGCGAACTGGAGACCTTGAAGATTTTGACAATTGGGATTCTATGGTTGCGAACGATTTAGCGATTAATAGTATTAAGAATAACTCAAGCTCTCGTGGTGATAACTTTTCTACTGGTGGGTCTTTACTATTTAATCGCAAATTAAATAGTAAGGGGCGTAATATTGGTGCCGATGTAAATTACAATGTTGGGTACAATGATAGTCATTCGGATTCATATTCGTTAATTGAATATTTCAAACCAAATGCACAAGGCGACTTAAGACCTAATGATGAGCGTGATTTATTTACACGCAATGACAACTCAAACAATAGTATTCGAGTGAAGGTTAATTATTCTGAGCCTATATTTAAGAATCGTTTTCTTCAGTTTTCTTATAGTTATCAACGTAGGTATAACAAAACGGATAGAAAGACTTATAATAAGTTGGATTGGACTCAGGCTGGGGGAATTGGTAGCGTTGAAGATATAGAATTCCTAGATAAAGATTTGAGTAAAATGGCTAAGAACTATTATGACAATCATGATATGAGTGTGAACTTAAACACGATTCGTGAGAAGTACTCATATAATATTGGATTCTCTGTTCAGCCTCAAAGAAATAGAATGGCATATGATCAAGGAAAGGTGGATGTTGATACTGTTCGTAATGTAATTAATTTTGCACCTGTTTTTGACTACAGATATCGTTTTACGAAACAAAGTCAATTGCGTATTATGTATCGTGGTAGAACAAGCCAGCCGAACATGACAGATTTATTGCCCATTACAGATGAAACTAATCCATTAAATATTCGTGTTGGTAATCCTGGATTGAAACCTTCTTATACAAATATGCTTATGTTGTTTTATAATGGTTATTTTTCTAAAACGCAGCGTAGCGTAATGGCTAATATATTCTTCCAAAACATGATGAATAGTGTTAGTTCAAAGGTTTCTTATAATGAGAATACAGGTGGACGAATAACAACTCCCGAAAATATCAACGGGAATTGGAACCTTCGTGCACATGCTGGTTTTAATACGCCATTTAAAAATAAAAAGTTTACTATCTCTAATTATGCTAATGTACGTTATAACAATATTGTAGGCTATTTATCAACTCGATTAGATGAGGAAGCTCAAAAGAATAAAACACGTAATTTGGTTGTGGGGAATAACCTTGCTTTAAACTATAGGAACGATTGGTTTGAAACCGGTTTGAATGGGAATGTTTCTTACTCTAAAGTGAAGAATACATTACAGCCTCAAAGTAATAGAGAAACTTATGATTACACGATTGGTTGGAACTCGAATGTTCAATTACCATGGGATATGACATTCTCTACTGATTTGTCGTATGTTATTCGTAAAGGGTATAGCCAAGGTGCTGATAACAATGAATTAATTTGGAATGCACAGGTTTCAAAGAGTTTCTTAAAGAAAAAACAAGCTACTTTAAGTTTCCAGATGTTTGATATTCTACGTCAAAGAAGTAACCTATCTCGGTCTATATCAGCAAGTATGCGTACAGATACAGAGTATAATGAAATATCAAACTTCTTTATGGTCCACTTTGTTTACAACTTAAATACATTTGGTGGTAAAGGTGCTCCTAAAGGATCAACTGAAATGAGAGGTCCTGGGCGTCGTGGGGGTGGAGGAGGTTATCCTCGTTCCATGAGGCATTAAATTAAAAGTATAAAAAGAGCTCTAGATTATTCTTCTAGAGCTTTTTTATTATCTTAGCATGAACTACTACTAAACGAATGTGATGTTTTGGAATTTTTACTTTGTAGATATTGCAGGTACACTTTTTAGATTGCTCTATCTTTTTATAGTCATTGGTACCATAATAATTGTCTTATTGGATAATAGAAATCCACTAAAGTCAATTGCTTGGATACTTGTGCTTACATTTTTGCCTTTTTTGGGATTATTCTTGTATTTCTTTTTTGGACAAGACCAACGTAGAGAGAAAGTGATAGGCAAAAAGAGTTACAGTAATCTACTTCAAAAGCCAAAGGCTAAATACAAAGCCCAAGACATTAGTCTGCCTCCAGAGTACAGTACCCTTATAAATTTCTTTCGTAAAACTGATCAATCATTTCCTTTTGATGGAAACAATATTTCAATATTTACTTCGGGCTACGATAAGTTTCAAACTCTAATTCGCGAATTATATAAGGCTAATGAGCATATTCATATTGATTACTACATCTTTGAAGATGATGCCTTGGGAAGATTAATTCGTGATGTGCTCATTGATAAAGCAAAAGAAGGAGTGATTGTTCGTATCATCTATGATGATGTAGGTTGCTGGAGTGTCCCAAAAAGCTTCTTTGAAGAGATGCGTTATGCAGGCATTGAAGTGAAGCCTTATTTAAAGGTTCTATTCCCCTTGTTTACGAGTAAAATAAACTATCGTAATCACCGTAAAATAGTTGTTATTGATGGTGTTACAGGTTTTGTTGGTGGTATGAATATTGCCACAAGGTACTTAAAAAGCAAACAATGGAGTAGCTGGAGAGATACACATATGATGATAAAGGGTAGGGCAGTCCACGGTTTGCAAACTGCTTTCTTAGTGGATTGGTATTTTGTTGATCATACATTACTTTCGAATGAAAAGTTTTTTCCTCGCATTGACACCTTAGGTAGTTCAATGTGTCAAATAGTAACAAGTGAACCCATTGGTCCATGGAGAAGTATAATGCAAGGGTTAGTACTAGCGATATCGCTAGCGAAGCATTATATTTATATTCAGACTCCTTATTTCTTACCGACAGATCCTGTTCAGTTAGCACTTAAGAATGCTGCATTAAGTGGTGTTGATGTAAGAATAATGCTACCGGAAAAGGGAGATAGCAAATTAACTTATTTGAGTTCATGTTCATACATTGAAGATATGTTGCAAGCGGGAGTTAAAGTCTACTTCTATAACAAAGGCTTTATTCATGCCAAAACCTTTGTATCTGATGATACTTTATGTTCTGTAGGAACAACAAACATTGATTTCAGAAGTTTTGAACATAACTTTGAAATCAATGCGTTTATTTACTGTTCCAAGACCTCTGTAGAGATGAAAGAGATTTTTCTAGAGGATGTTAAACATAGTGAGGAAGTCCTTCATAAACGATGGAAAGAGCGTCCTCTGTTTAAACGTATCTTCGAATCTATTCTTCGTTTGTTGTCTCCTCTGCTTTAACTGTGGAGTTTCTGAAAATAGAGAAGTTTACACTGCCATACGTTCTTTGGTCAATAAAATGTGGATGCTCTGTATAACTGTGATCTTTGCCATGTTCAAATACAAGAAGTCCATTATCGGCTAGTATATTTGATTTGAAAATTAATTCTGGAATCAATTCCATGTCTTTTAGAGCGTATGGAGGATCTGCGAAGATGAAGTCAAAGTGTTGTCCACATTTTTCTATAAACTTAAATGCATCGCCACGTACAGCAATTGACTTGTCTGTTTTAACTTCGCTCATTATTTTTTTTATAAAAGCCAAATGTGAAAACTCTTTCTCCACACTAACTACACTATTACAGCCTCTAGAAATTAGTTCGATACTAATGCTACCAGTGCCAGCAAAAAGATCAAGAGCATTTACATTATCGTCAAAATCAATGTAGTTGCTAACTAAGACATTGAATAGATTCTCTTTGGCGAAATCTGTAGTTGGTCTTGCTTTAAATGTTTTGGGTACTGTAAACATTCTTCTTTTGTATATCCCACTAATAACTCTCATAAATTTATGCTTTTTAAATCGATGTATTCCGAATTTTCTTGGATTGTTACATCAACAATGTATTTTTTGATAATTTGAAAAAGTTCTTCTTTTAGGCTTAAATCACCACAGAATTGAACTTCATCTTTTTCTTGTGAAAAATTGAGCTGTTTCCAGCAATTTAGAATATAGTAAACTTGATTGTTTAGCTCAGTAGCTTTAAATACATTATTTAGAAGTAGTCTGTCTTTGTTATAGGCGTAGAACTGCATAACATCTCCTTCAAAATGAATAAATAATGTTTTATGTGTGTTTCTCTTAGCTTCCATGCTAAATCCTTTAAGTAGACAGGTTGTCTGTGCTAAAATGGTAGGATTGCTAAAATGTTCAGCTAAAAATTTGTGTAGAGTACTATGTATTCCGAATAAGACTGCTTGATTTAATTCAGGCAGTGTGTTGTATAATATGTCATTGGTTGGTGTTATGGATTTCTGTCCATAGTAAAATGTGGCTTCAACATTCTTGTTGTCAAAAAGGTGTAAGGGGTGAAGAACAGTTTTTGTATTAGCAATAACGATATTGACTTGTTTATATAGCTGGCTTAGAAAAGGATTGTTTGCTATAAGACTTTTGAAATTAGCAACCAAAGGTATTTTAGCGTCAAGCTCTGCTTTAAATAAACTATAAGGAGAGGCATTTAAAGGGTTATATATGGAAAAATAAAATCCATCCGTAGTAATACGGATGGATAATATACTTTGTTCCGATTTGCTATAATCAATTTGTTGAATTGCAGTTGGAAACATATTTTTTTGTTTTAAAGAATCAATATCCAACATTGGATACTAATTAATAAAGAAAATCTAAATTATAGAGATTCCCAGTTACCAGCAGTTAGAGGTTCATCCATTGATCCTACTTTCAAGCCTGGGTATTTATTAACTTGCTTTTGAGTATGCGTAATGTTAATAATTTCTTGTTCGTCAAGACCTTTCAAGTACTCAGTGTATAGAGTTCTTGCTTCAAAGAATTTAGCAGGACCAGATGCAATAGTATCAAGTTTTGCTTCAAGTTCAAATTGGCTTGTTCCGTTTAGGTAAGGGATGTAACGAATAGAATCTGCATTGAAATTAGCAGGGAATAGAGAACCTAGAATTGGTTTGCTAATTGTATCACGTTTGAATAACAGCTCGCCATCTTTGTCTACTAAACCATTTTTAAGTGCGTCTTTCCAATTGTCGGTTTTCTTAGCTTTGTTGATAATTTGCATAGCCTTAGTTTCAGTAAGACCATTTTCTTTTTGGATGTCATCAAGCTCACCTTCTTTAGTAATCTCTTTTACAGAACCGTTTTTGATAAAGTCGATTAAGACATCAAAGTTGTTCGTGTACTCGTTAAATTGATTACGATATTCCACTTGTGCATCTCTAATTTGGATTAGTCTTGCAATAACAGCTTTGTCTCTTTTTGCTTTCTCATCACCGAACTCGATTGGGCCCATGATACTCGCATAGCATAGGTACGCCAATCCAAGGGCACATATAACTAATACGACATTAGTTGCTTTTTTCATGATATGTATTATTTTTAGTTTATATTCGTACTTACAAAAATAGAATAAATTAATCTATTTAACCACTGAATAGAAAAAACTTTTTATAGCAATAAAATGATTAATACTTTTTTAAAACAAAATATTGAAAAAAACTTCAAATATACCCCTACGAATCAGCAAAACGAGCTGATAGTAAAGTTATCTTCTTTTATTACGGCTATAAAATCGGACTCAACTTTTCTACTTCGTGGTTATGCTGGTACAGGAAAAACTTCTATTGTAGGTGCTTTGGTTAAGACACTAAAGGACCTAAAGCAGAAAGTTGTATTAATGGCTCCTACTGGGCGTGCAGCAAAAGTCTTTTCTCTCTATTCCGATGCCTCTGCTTTAACCATTCATAAGAAGATATTTCGGCTGAATAGTTTTGGTAGTGAAAATTCGAAATATGAATTGAATAATAATCTACATAAAAACACTTTGTTTATCGTAGATGAGGCTTCTATGATTGCTAATTATGGGACTAGTGGGGATTCTTTTGGGACAGGTTGTCTATTGGATGATTTGGTGCATTATGTTTTTTCTGGAGATAATTGTAAATTGCTGCTTATAGGTGATACAGCTCAATTACCACCAGTTGGTGAAGAGTTGAGCCCAGCGCTTTCTAAGGATCAGTTGTTGGGATACGGTCTTAATTTAGATGACTACGAGTTGACTGATGTTGTTCGTCAAGATCATGGATCGGGAATCTTGTATAATGCAACATTATTACGAGATTGTTTGACAGAAGAGAATATATATGAATTGCCAAAGTTTAAAATAGGTGGATTTGATGATATATCTGCTTTACCTGGTATGGAATTAATTGGCGAGCTCGAAAATTCGTATGGTAAAGTTGGGAAAGAGGATACAATTGTAATTTGTCGTTCTAATAAAAGGGCCAATCTGTATAATCAAGGCATACGTCGCAGTGTTTTCTATAGTGAAGATGAAATGAATACGGGCGACTTACTTATGATTAATAAGAACAACTATTATTGGTCGAAAGATTATAAAGAGATGGAATTTATTGCTAATGGTGAGATTGTACGATTGGTAAGAATTTCATCGACCTATGAACTTTACGGCTTCCGATTTGCCGATGTTACGATTGCATTTCCAGATTATGATGAATACGAAATGGATGTTAAAATATTGATGGATACACTTTATACTGAAACTCCTTCATTACCAAGAGAAAGTCAGGAGAAACTATTTTATGCAGTGATGGAAGATTATTCCGATTTAGGAACTAAACGTGCTATGATTCAAAAGGTGAAAGAAGATCCACATTTTAATGCACTACAAGTAAAGTTTGCATATGCAATTACAGGTCACAAAGCTCAAGGTGGGCAGTGGAAGCACGTTTACCTTGACCAGGGCTATATATCAGAGGATTATTTAAATACCGATTATTTTAGATGGTTATATACAGCTATTACTCGTGCCTCTGAAAAACTTTATTTAGTTAATTATCCAGAGCAACAACTCGATTATACTGAATAATAATTGAGTTTTATGTGTTTTTAGTCTAACAAAATTAAAAATAAGAAAGGGTATAGAATTTATTCTATACCCTTCCCTTTATAAACGAATTAGTTATGGTTATTTAAGACCAGCCAATTCAATAATTTTCTCAACAGCTTCTCCAAGTTTATCTGCGTTTTTACCACCTGCAGTAGCAAAGTGAGCTTGACCACCGCCGCCACCTTGGATTAGTTTAGCAGCTTCTCTAACTAGATTACCAGCTTTAAGTCCAGATTCAACTAAATCTTTACTCATCATAACTGTTAGCATTGGTTTTCCACTATCGATGTCAACAATACCAGATACAAATAGTAAATGTTCTGTAATCTCACCTTGAAGTTGGAAAGCTATATTTTTGATAACATTAGCAGGGAGTTCAATTTCTTTACTTACGTATCGAATCAATTTAACGCCATTAATGTTTTCAATGTTCTTGATTAATCGAGCTTTAAGATTAGCCTCTTTTTCTTTTACATACCCTTCAACTTGGCTTTTCAATCCCTCATTTTCATCAATAAACTTACGGATTGTGCTAATCAAGTCAGGAGTGTTGTTGAATAAATCTTTTAGGCTAGCTAATGTATCTTCAACATGATACATCATTTCTTCAACTTTGTTACCCGTAACGGCTTCAATACGACGGATGCCAGAAGCAATAGAGCTTTCTGAGATAATCTTAAACATACCTATTGAACCGGTTGCAGATACATGAGTACCACCACAAAATTCAATAGAATCACAGAATTGGATTACACGTACTTCTTCGCCATACTTTTCTCCAAATAGAGCGATAGCACCTAAATCTCTAGCTTCTTGAATAGGAATGTTTCTGTATTCAGTTAACTGAATATTTTGACGAATCCTATCGTTGATAATTCTTTCAATCTCGCGGACCTCTTCACTTGTCACTTTTTGGAAATGCGAGAAGTCAAAACGAAGTAGCTCAGGGTTAACAAGTGAACCTTTTTGTTCAACATGATCGCCTAAAACTTCTCGTAGAGCTTGGTCTAGTAAGTGAGTAGCCGAGTGATTAGCGGCAGATGCGTTACGCTTATCGGTATCGACACAAGCCATAAATGTTCCATTCAAGTTTTTTGGTAACTTGTCTGTAATGTGCATTGCAAGGTTGTTTTCTTTTTTAGTGTCGATAACTTCAATTGTTTCGTCCTCACTAACAAGAACACCAACATCACCTACTTGACCACCACTTTCTGCATAGAAAGGTGTGTTTTCAAGAACGACTTGGAAATATGTTTTTTTCTTTTGTTTTACTTCACGGTAGCGTAAGATTGCAGTTTCGTATTCAGTGAAATCGTATCCAACAAATTCCGAAGTTCCAGGCTTAATTTCAATCCAGTCTGATGCTTCAATTGAAGCTGCATTTCTGGCTCTGTCTTTTTGTTGTTGCATCTCAGCATTGAAACCTTCTATATCTGCACTCATGTTGTGCTCTCTAAGAATCAACTCTGTCAAGTCAAGAGGGAAACCATAAGTATCATATAGTGTAAATGTTTCATGTCCACTAATGATTGTCTCGCCTTTAGAACGTGCATCTTCCATTGTTTTATCTAGCAATTGAATACCTGTTTCTAAAGTATGTAGGAAAGATTCCTCTTCTTCCATGATAACTTTCTCAATCAAAGTTTTTTGAGAGATAAGTTCAGGGTAAGATTCTCCCATGCTGTCATTCAGTATAGGAAGCAATTTGTACATAAATGCACTTCTTTGTCCAAGGAATGTATATCCATAACGAACCGCTCTACGAAGAATACGTCTAATAACATAACCAGCCTTAGCATTTGAAGGTAATTGACCATCTGCGATAGAGAATGCAATTGTACGAATGTGATCCGAAATTACACGCATTGCGATATCTTTTTGGATATCTGCACCATATTTAGTGTTTGCTAGCTCAGCAATCTTTTTGATAAGGGGTTGGAAAACATCGGTGTCATAGTTAGATGTTGTTCCTTGTAAAGCCATACATAGACGTTCAAATCCCATACCAGTATCAATTACATGGTGTGGAAGATTTACTAGTTCTCCATTAGCTTTACGATTATATTGCATAAATACAAGGTTCCAAATTTCAACTACCTGAGGGTGGTCGTGGTTAACCAATGTACTGCCATCAATGGCTTTTCTTTCTTCGTCAGATCTAAGGTCTATGTGAATCTCAGAACAAGGTCCACAAGGTCCTGTATCTCCCATTTCCCAGAAGTTATCATGTTTATTACCATTGATAATTCTAGCTTCAGGAAGATATTGTCCCCATAGCTTAGCGGCTTCTTCATCACGTTCTAGCTTTTCTTCTGGGCTACCTTCAAATATAGTGGCATAAAGTCTGTTTGAATCAATCTTAAGAACATCAACAAGGTATTCCCATGCCCAGTTAATGGCTTCTGTTTTGAAGTAATCACCAAATGACCAGTTTCCAAGCATCTCAAACATGGTGTGGTGGTATGTGTCATGACCTACTTCTTCGAGGTCATTGTGCTTACCACTTACACGTAAACATTTTTGGGAATCGGCAACTCTTTTGTATTTGGCGGGTTTATTACCTAAGATAATATCTTTAAACTGATTCATCCCTGCATTTGTAAACATTAATGTAGGGTCATCTTTAATAACCATTGGTGCTGAAGGAACAATTTGATGTCCCTTAGACTCAAAGAATGTCTTGAAAGATTCTCTAATTTCTTTTGCCGTCATCATATAAATTTATAACTCTATCCTTGAGGTTAATATTCGTCTTAAAAAGGATACGCAAAGATAGTTTGATTTTATTATTTTTGTTCGATAAAAGGGCAATAAATTACGACTTGGATTGAGGTCTAGGACTCTAAATTCAAGTTATGCACTTTTAAAATAGCCAATTGAGCTAAAATAATTATATATTTACACAAAATAGAATATTTTCAATTAAAAGTACTAAAAAGTCATCAAAACTATGGATACTAGTGATAAATCATCAAACCAAAAGTTATATTCTTCTATATCAGAAGTAGCTGATATATTGGGTGTTAAAACTAGTACGTTGAGGTATTGGGAAGAACAAATATCTATTTTGGCACCTAAAAAGAATGCAAATGGAGTACGTTTTTATACCGAAAAAGACATACAAATAGCTCGCTCCATTCAGAATTTAGTCAAAGATAAGGGCATGACTTTATCTGGTGCAGATAAATATATTGCTAAAGAACAAGCAAAGATTGTTGTGCATGACGAAGTTCTACAGCGTCTTGAATTTGTAAAAAAAGAATTAACAAGTTTATTGGATGAGCTAAATAGACCTCATTAATCTTCTACACGCACAGCCTGTTTTACACCTGGAATACGTCTAAATTTTAGACAAATATCATTTAATTCTTCCGTGTTTTTAAGCATCACTTCTATTTTACCTTCAAAAATACCATCAGTAGTAGAGAAGCCTATTCCCTTAATATTAAGTCGCATTTGCTTAAAAATAGCTTCTGTTACTTCGTTAAGTAAACCTATACGGTCAATTCCTTTTACAAAAATAGGCACTAAGAATTCATTAGTACTATTTCTTTCCCAATCAGTAGCAAGAATTCGTTCTCCAAAGGAACTTTTAAGTCTGGTTGCAACAGGGCATTGGCGTTTGTGTATAAATAGCTTACGATCCTCATCAAAATAACCTAGTACAGGATCTCCTGGTATTGGATTACAGCAAGTAGAAAGTTGATAAGTTAGATTTAAATCCTCAGGTTTTAACAAGAAGGTTTCTTTCTTGTTGATATCTTTAGATAATGGCTTAACCTCTGGATGTTCTTCTGTTTTTGATGATTTACCAAGAGCAAAGTTCAAATATTTTTTCCAACCAGGAATTGGTTTTCCAAGTAATTTGTCTTTATCAATATCTGCCAATTGGATCTCTCCAGAGCCAATTGCATAGGTTAGCTTTTCTTTGGTGTTGTAACTTGAAAGTCGCAACATTTTATCTAAGTTACTTTGGTCAAATTTTAATTCTAACTCATTAAAAAAGTTTATTAAAGCCTCCTCACCTATGTTTTGAAGGTTTTTATTTTGCTTTTTAAAATAGGTTGTAATTTCAGTTCTTGCTTTAGCTGTAGTCGCTATTTTTTCCCAATAAGGCTCTACACGAATCTGCTGAGCTGATAGAATTTCAATTTGGTCACCACTTTCCAGCTTATGGCTTAATGGCACGAGCTTATGATTCACTTTAGCACCAATGCAACGTAATCCTAAATCGGTGTGCAAGGCAAAAGCAAAGTCTAATGCCGTACAGTTTTGGGGCATAGTCTTGATATCGCCTTTGGGTGTAAATACCATTATTTCGGACGAGAAAAGGTTTAGTTTAATTGTGTCTAAAAAGTCCATAGCATCAGGCTGTGGGTCATCTAGAATTTCTTTAATAGTACGCAACCATTTCTCCAATTCACCTTCGTCTTCACTACCTCCACCTTCTTTATATTTCCAGTGTGCAGCAAACCCTTGTTCGGCAATATCATTCATCCGTTCACTACGAATTTGCACTTCAATCCATTGGCCATTATTCCCCATTAGAGTAACATGAAGTGCTTGATATCCGTTTGCTTTAGGATGGCTAACCCAGTCGCGAAGCCTATCTGGGTGCGACTTATATATCTTTGAGATTCCGACATAAATGTCGAAACAGTTATTCAGTTCTTCTTCTCGCCCTCTTGGTTCAAATATAATTCGTACAGCAAGAATGTCGAATATTTCTTCAAAAGGAATATGCTTAGTTTGCATTTTCCTCCAGATAGAATAGATTGATTTTATGCGAGCAATCATTCTATATTTGATGCCCATCTGATCTAATCTTTGTTGGATAGGAGTTGTAAAGTCTTGGAATACCTTGTCGCGTTTAGCAGCAGTCTCTTCCAACTTCTCCTCAATCATTTTATACTCTTCGGGATGTTCGTATTTGAAGCTTAGATTCTCTAGTTCTGTTTTGATACGGTTTAAACCTAATCTATTTGCCATGGGGGCATATAAATATAAAGTTTCGCCAGCAATTTTAAACTGCTTACTTGGTAGCATTGAGCCTAAAGTACGCATGTTATGAAGTCTATCTGCTATCTTAATCAGAATAACACGGATATCATCCGACATCGTAAGAAGGAGCTTCTTGAAATTTTCAGCTTGTGCAGATGCACGGTCGCCAAAGATGCCACCAGATATCTTTGTAAGCCCATCTACGATTTGTGCTATCTTAGGACCAAAGATATTTGAAATGTCTTCTACGGTGTAATCTGTGTCTTCGACAACGTCATGTAGTAGGGCAGAACAGATAGAAGTTGAGCCTAAACCGATTTCATTACAAACGATTTTAGCTACAGAAATAGGGTGCATAATGTAAGGTTCTCCCGATCTTCTTCGGATTCCTTTATGTGCATCTTTTGCAAAATTAAACGCCTTAGTAATAATCTCAATTTTCTTTCTGTGCTTTGTTGATAAATAATCATTCAAAAGCTCCTGGAAAGCTGCCTGGATCATTACCTCTTCTGCCTTTTCTTTTTCAGTTAACATATTCATTTAATTATGCAATTAGATATTCACAAAAGTATAAAAACTAACAGATTATGCAACTCAATCTTATTTTATTATTTTGAGTGTTTTGCCTGCAGCAATATTATTGCCTTTTATGCCATTCCACTTTCTAAGATTTGGTACGCTAACTTTGAATTTACGAGCAATTTCTGATAAGGTATCACCACTTTTAATTTTGTAGTATACAGTGCCTTTAGTAGGGTAGGTAGCCTCTTTAATGGCTACAATCTTTCTTTTAGAGAATAAGTCTTGGCGTTGATAATTATAAATAGACTCTTGATTCTCAATATATGTAGCAACCGAGTTATACGGCAAGCGTAGTGTGTATAAATGAGTATTACCAGGAATAATGTCGTGTTTATATTGAGGATTCAAGCTTCTAAGTTCTTCAACTTGTACATTACAGAACGCACTGATTTGATTGAAGTGAATATCTTGTGCTACTTGAATTGTATCAGTTACGACAGGTAGTGTAGCTGCAGCAGGACAAATTTCATGCTCACAGTAGTAAGTCATTATATAATTAACAGCGATAAAAGCTGGAATGTACCCTCTAGTTTCACGTGGTAAATAATGATATATTGCCCAATAATCTTTTGCTCCGCCAGCCCTACGTATTGCTTTATTTACGTTACCCGGTCCACAGTTATAAGCTGCGATAACTAAATTCCAATCGTTGTAGATTGCATATAAATCATTTAGAAAACGTGCAGCTGCCCAACTCGATTTAATTGGATCTCTGCGTTCGTCAACCATACTATTGGTTTCTAGTCCATATTCTTTACCCGTAACAAGCATAAATTGCCATAAACCAGATGCACCAGCTCTTGAGGTTACACTTGGATTAAGTGCAGATTCTACCACGGGAAGATATTTTAATTCATTTGGTACTCCGTATGCATCCAATGCTTCTTCAAAAATTGGCATGTAAAAATTTGAAGATGAAAGCATAATTGAAACTTGATTTCTTAATTTGCCTGCATATACATCAATAAACTTGCGTACAACATCGTTATATGGAAATTCCAAGACGGTTGGAATACGTGATAAACGATCAATGTAGACAGAGTCTGGAAAATATGGATTTGTTGGTGAAGTTACGCAGTCGCTTGTAATACTAACATATTGTTTTGTTTTCCAATCGTTAAGTAAACTGTCTATTGACCAGATCATGCTCTCTGGGATATCAATTGATTCGTTAAGGTTCTTGTCGTATGTGTTTTGTGCTGCTACGTTAATAGTTAAGCTGGTAATAAACATTACCATTAATACTATTTTTCTCATAGATATGTGTCTCTAATCTTAGAATGTTAGTTTACATTGAATACCAACATTATTATTACTAATTTTATTATTCGTGTTGTCCGATTTAAACATAATCGGTTCTATTCTTAAGCTAAGGTCTGGCGAAATATCAAAGTTAGATAACTCCGCATCTACATACGCATCAATAATAGATAATGCATATACACCAATAAAGGCTATGATACTCAAGTCTCTATATCTTCTAAAACGATCTTTTCTATTTTTCAATAAGCTTTCTAATCTAGATTGGTCAATCGAAGCGTTAGGAGGCAATAGTTCTAAGTAACTATTCGTGTTTGGATTACCATCTAAAAGGTCTCTATATGCTTGTGCATAGTCTTTATACATGGTGTTATTCCAATTTAGAGCGTATGCACAGCCAGCAAACCCTCCATATATAATAGGAAGTTTCCAATATTTTTTATTGTAAATTTGTCCGCCACCAGGGAATACAATTGCATACCAAGTTGCCTTTGTAGGGTTTGGTCTCCATTGATTAACGAATTTTTTAGAGTGGTCTACTTTAGGCTCTAAAGCTTTGGTCTGCTTGTTTAATTCGTCTAGCTTTTGTTTGTTGCTAACCTGAATACTATCACGTTGCGTTTGCTCAATATTAGATTCACGAATAGCTTCCAATGTCTCATTAGTCACTGGAACTTGAAGTGTATCTATAGGTTGAGTTGTTTCGATATTAACCATCTCTACTTCTTTCAACCCATTTGTTTGAGCTAATACTCCGAAGCAATTGCAACCGAAAAGTATTAATATAATGCCTGTTTTCAGGCTTCGTCTAAATAAGCGATTTGCTTTATTCATTTATTTTAATGAATCAAAAATTTCAATAATGCGTTCTAAGTCCTCTTCATTACTAAAAGGAATACTAATTTTACCTTTTCCTTTAGAACTGCAAGTTAGCTGAACTTTTGTATTGAAGAAACCTGAAAGATGTTGTTTAAGGATATTAAACTCTTCAGGTAGCTTTTGTGAGCTTGTTTCGCCTTTTTTAAGCGGAGCATCCCCAGATAAGAGTTCTTTCACAACTTCTTCTACTTTACGCACAGAATAGTGATTCTTCTTAATTTCTAGCAAAAGTTTGATTTGTAGTTTAGGATCTTCAAGAGGCAATAATGCTCTAGCATGGCCCATGTCTATCTCTCTCTTTTGAAGTGCTACTTGGATAGGAGCTGGAAGTTTAAGCAGACGTACATAGTTTGCGATTGTAGCTCTTTTCTTACCTACTCGTTCACTAAGTCGTTCTTGTGTTAGGCTATATTCCTCAATTAAATGCTGATAAGCCAATGCAACCTCTAGTGCATTCAAGTCTTCACGTTGAATGTTTTCAATCAGTGCCATTTCAAGCACGTTTTCATCGCTTGCTTTTCTAATGTAGGCAGGGATAGATTTTAAACCTGCCATTTGAGAAGCTCTAAATCGTCTTTCTCCAGCTATAATTTGGTAGTGGTGTTCAGAAAGCTCTCTTAAAGTAATGGGTTGAATAATCCCTATTTCTTTAATAGAAGCAGCCAATTCCTCTAACGCTTCGCTTTTAAACTCACGTCTAGGTTGATTGGGGTTGACCGAAATTTGAGAAATTTCAATTTCATTAATCGAAGAAGAACCTTCGGTTTTAATTTCGTCCATTGAAAGAAGAGCATCTAAACCTCTTCCTAAAGCATTCCTTTTCTGTGCCATATCACTTCTTTACTTTTGAATTTTTTTTGATCAACTCTTGTGCTAAAGCTAAATAGTTTTTAGCACCAGTTGAGTCAGCATCATATAAAATTGTAGGTAGTCCATAACTAGGAGCTTCACTCAACTTTACATTTCGTTGGATAATAGTATTAAAAACGAGTTCTTGGAAATGTTTCTTCACCTCATCTAGAATCTGTTTAGCCTGTCTTAATCTAACATCATACATGGTTAGTAAGAAGCCTTCAATCTCTAAGTCTGGGTTTAACCTAGATTTGATAATCTTGATTGTGTTTAGTAATTTACTAATACCTTCAAGTGCAAAATATTCAGCTTGTACAGGAATGATTATAGAATCGGCAGCTGTTAAAGCATTAACCGTAATCAAGCCCAATGATGGAGAACAATCAATAAAGATATAATCATACCTGTCCTTTAGCGGTGTAATGATCTCTTTAAGTATTCGTTCTCGGTTATTAAGACTAAGCATCTCTATCTCCGCACCCACAAGATCTATGTGTGAAGAAATAACTTGTAGTGTTTCAATCTCAGTATTGAGAATGGCATCTTCAATATTATACTTGTCTCGTTCAACAATACATTCATAGATACTAGGAGCCGATTGTTTCATTGTAACGCCTAAGCCAGAGGTGGCGTTTGCCTGAGGGTCGGCATCAATAACTAATACCTTTTTCTCTAAAGTGGCAAGAGAAGCCGCTAAGTTTATAGTTGTAGTTGTTTTACCAACTCCCCCTTTCTGGTTAGCTAAAGTTATAATTTTTCCCATATCAAGTTAATCAATTTATTCAGCGAAATAAGTTATAATACACAAGAAAACCTTGAAAAAAAGAAAGACATTCTCTTTTCTGTTGATAAATTAGCCTTAATGTTTATAACTTACGGTTTAGGTTATGTTCTTTTTTCAAAATACATTGTACTTTACAATTCTAGCAAATATACTAATATATTTCGATAGAATGTTCATTTTTGTTTACATTGACACTTGTGGCAGATGTGTTTAGTTTAAATCTCTTAAAAAATATTTCTATACAGCTGTTCGAGATAAAAATTTTATATTTGTTCTTTATCTCATTTAAATTATGAATTATGAATAACAAGAAACCCTTGATTTTAATTACTAACGACGATGGTATCATCGCAAAAGGAATAAGTGAATTGGTAAAATTCGTACGTCCTTTAGGCGAAATCGTTGTAGTTGCTCCTGATTCTCCTCGCTCTGGTTCTAGCAGTGCACTAACTATATCTACCCCTGTTCACTTTGAAATGATACGTAAAGACGTTGGTCTAACCATTTATCGTTGCTCAGGGTACCCTGTAGATTGTGTAAAGTTAGCTCGTCATGCCATTTTGGACCGTGAGCCAGATCTAATTCTTAGTGGCATTAACCACGGTGATAATGCAGGAATTAATGTACATTACTCGGGAACGATGGGGGCTGTCTATGAAGGTTGTCTGAATGGTATTCCTTCGGTCGGATTCTCATTATGTGATCACGATATGGGCGCTGATTTTACTCCGATGGGGTATTATGTCCGTAAGATTGCAACCATGGTATTGAATAATGGTTTGCCTAAAAATACATGTTTAAATGTGAATTTCCCTAAGACGGAAGATATTAAAGGTGTACGTGTTTGCAAACAAGGCTTTGCAACTTGGTCGAATGAATGGGAGCAATGTCCTCGCAAACATGATCCTAACTATTATTGGATGTCGGGTGAGTGCATTTATGAGAATACTCCAAATGATGGTTCAGATTATGAAGCATTGAAGGAAGGTTACGGAGCTATTACTCCTATCAAAGTAGATGTTACGGATTTAGAGTACTTTAAAAAATTGGAAGGTATTGTAGCTGGTACTTTTATTGACTAATTAAGAAGAAATGAAATATTACTTAATCGTAGGAGAGGCGTCTGGAGATTTGCATGCATCGCACTTGATGTCCGAATTGAAGAAGAAAGATAAAGATGCTCAATTTCGTTTTTTTGGTGGTGAACTAATGCAGGCTGCAGGCGGTGAAATGGTACGTAATTATAAAGATTTAGCATTTATGGGATTTATACCTGTATTACTAAATCTACGAACCATTCTTAAAAATATGCGATTTTGTAAAGAAGATATTGTTAAGTGGAATCCTGATGTAGTTATTTTGGTTGACTACCCAGGGTTCAACTTAAAAATAGCAAGCTATATAAAGAAGAATACGACAATTCCTATCTACTACTATATTTCGCCTAAAATTTGGGCTTGGAAAGAATATCGCATCAAGAATATAAAACGTGATATCGATGAGCTTTTTTCAATTCTGCCTTTCGAGGTTGATTTCTATAAGAAGCACGATTATCCAATTCATTATGTAGGTAATCCTACAGTAGATGAAATTGCTTTATTCAAAGATAAATATGTAGAATCGGATGACACCTTCCGTAAACGCTGTGGTCTTGATGCAAAAAAGCCAATTATAGCTTTATTGGCTGGAAGTAGAAAACAAGAGATCAAAGACAATTTACCATTGATGGTCAAGGTTGCTAAAAAGCACCCAGAGTTTGAAATCGTATTGGCTTGTGCACCTAATATTGAATCGGAGTATTACGATAAATATGTGGATCGAAGCGTTGTTAAAACTATTGTAGGAGAAACCTATCCATTATTAGAGCACTCTTATGCTGCGATGGTAACGTCTGGTACTGCTACCTTAGAAACTGCACTATTTAAAGTTCCACAAGTGGTTTGTTATGCTACCCCAATAGGAAAGGTTATATCTTTCTTAAGAAAGCATCTTTTAAAAGTCAAATATATATCGTTGGTCAATTTAATTGTTGATGAATTAATAATTCAAGAGTTAGTGGCCGATACGATGAATGAAAAGTGCTTAACAGCCGAGGTTGCTAAATTAGTAGGTGATGATGCTTATCGCTCTAGAATGTTAGAGAATTATAATCACATGGCAAATATACTTGGTGAAGTAGGTGCTCCAGTACATGCAGCCGAAGGAATTGCTAATTTATTAAAAAAAAGACGTGAAGCTTGAACTAAAATATAGTAAGCGAACGTTTATCTACTGATATTTATAACATTAACTTTTAATTACGATTCATTATGAAGAGAATTAGTTGGATAGCTAGTTTTATTTTAGTTGCTGTTTTATCGACAGTATTATTAAGTAGCTGTAATAGTGATGATGGATATTCTTTAGGTAATTTCCAAGTATCTTTTGCGACTGTTCGTACTACCGATGGTGGAGAACATGGAAAGTGGTTCTACTTGGAGACTACGTCAGAGAAACTTTGGATAGCTGCACCGTTATCGGTTTCTAGAATACCTGAAGATGGTCAACGTGTTATTGCAAATTATACACTTTTGTCTGATAAGCAGGGTGAGTTTGATCACTACATTCGTTTGAACAATATGCGTCTATTAGAAACTGATGATGTGAAAGTATTAAACATTGGTGGTGAAGATAAATATGGACAGGATAAGCTTGGCTATATTGATGATAAGACTCCCTTTGGCGGTATTAGTTTAGACGGTAACTATGTGAATGTTGCATATACTCGTTTTGCCTATAATCAAAAGAGACATGAATTATCTCTGATACAAAATTTGAATAAGACGCATATGGAAGGCGATGACGCCGAGTTTATTCATTTAGAATTAAGGTATAATGCTTTTGGAGATGTCTTAAAAGAATACATTATAGGGCGTGCGTCATTTGATATAAAAGAGTTGTTGACACCTGAGGTATTATCAACAAAGAAAGGTGTTGTTATCCATCGTACAAATCTTGAAGGTAAATTGGATAAAACGACTTTGTTATTTCCTAAGAATACTGAGGTGGGAGAGTGATTCTTTCGCTTTCTAGAAATTGATATTAAAAAAGGTTTTCTGAATTAAATCAGAAAACCTTTTTTGTTTGTACGAATAAAATAACTCAGGTTTCGAAGTGTTATACTTCTGTCTTGAATGGAGATCGAGTTCTCTTTGGAAGAAGACACAGTTCTCTTTGGAAGAAGACTCACTCTTCTCCCTATGATAAAAAATGCAAAATGCTTTATACAGATAGGTGTATGAAGGCCCATAAAATAGTAAGGCTCGTGCTTGAATTCAAACACGAGCCTTACTATTTTATATGTAAAACCAATTTAAAAAAGTTGGATAATATATAGATAGAGTACTACTGCAGGTACTGCAAGTATTGTACTGTCAAATCGGTCTAAAAAGCCTCCATGCCCTGGAAGAATATTCCCTGAGTCTTTAATGCCTAGTTTACGTTTAAATAGAGATTCAGTTAAGTCCCCCCAAGTTCCAAAGACAACTACCACAAGAGCAAAACCTACCCATTGTGAGTAATTGAAAATAGGATAGAAATGCCCTATAATTAAAGCTGCAATGATTGCAAAAACTCCTCCGCCGATACTTCCTTCCCAACTTTTATTTGGGGAAATACGTTGGAATAACTTTCTTTTTCCAATCAATGAGCCAACACAATATGCACCACTATCACTAACCCAAAGGAAAATGAATAGGGCTAGTACAAGAATGTAGTTGTATTCAATACTACCACTTAGAGCATTTGTTCTGAATGGTAGTAGGTTCATTAGTCCAAAAAACACCCCCACATAAATTTGACTTAGCATCGTTGCACCTAAGTTGGCAATAGGGTCTTTCTTATCTAAGTATAGTTCACTAACAAATAGATATAATAATATTCCGATATACGGAATAAATACCGAAGTGCTCACTATATTAGATGCAAAACCTGCAAGAGCAAGAAATAAATAAAAAGAACCAAGACTTGAAATAAGTCGATTCGTTTTAATGTTCTCTTTGCTGTTTAGAAGTCCTGTTAATTCAAACGTTGTATAGGCAGAGATAAAAGCGAATAGTCCAACAAAAGTTATTGGACTAAACATGATTGAACCAACAAGAACACAAACAAACACGATGCCGGTTAAGGCTCTTTTAATTAGGTTTGATTTCACTATCGTTAGAATCGTTATTAGGGTTAGTATTCGAAGCTTCTTTTAGTTCGTTGATATCTGCACTACTCTCATTTTCTTCAACATTAGTAGTGTCTTGATTTTTGTGTTTAGCTTCTTCTTTTTCTTTTTCTTCTTGTTGCATAGCAATAATTTCATCGGTACGAGAAACCCATTTTCTTTTACCAAAGATTGCTTCTACATCGTCTGCAAGAATAACTTCTTTATCAATTAGTAAATCAGCCAACTTGTTGTGTTGCTCTTTATGTTCAGTTAAAAGATCTTTAGCACGTTTGTATTGACTGTTGATAAGTTCTTGAACCTCTTCGTCAATTTTTTCGGCAGTCTTTTCACTATATGGTTTGCTAAACGAGTATTCACTATTATTGTAGTAACACAAGTTGGCAAGATTATCACTCATGCCAAGGTATGCAATCATTGCATAAGCTTGTTTGGTTACTCTTTCAAGATCGTTCATCGCTCCGGAAGAAATACGTCCAAGGAAAACATCTTCTGCAGCTCTACCACCAAGTAGTGCACACATTTCATCAAGCATTTGCTCTTTGGTTGTAATTTGTCGTTCTTCTGGCAAGTACCAGGCAGCACCTAATGCACGACCTCTAGGTACAATTGTAACTTTTATAAGTGGGTTTGCATGTTCTAGTACCCAAGAGATACTTGCATGCCCTGCTTCGTGAATTGCAATTGATCTACGTTCTCCTTCGGTAGTGATTTTGGTTTTCTTTTCCAGTCCACCCACAATTCTATCTACAGCGTTGTTGAAGTCTTCTTTTGTTACAAACTCTTTGTTTTGTCTAGCTGCAATTAAAGCTGCTTCATTACAAACATTGGCTATATCTGCGCCAGAGAATCCAGGAGTTTGTCTTGATAATAATTCTAAATCAACAGAGTCATCAACCCTTAGAGGTTTCATATGAACTTTGTAAATCTCGACACGCTCGTTTAAATCAGGAAGATCAACATAAATCTGTCTGTCGAAACGTCCTGCACGAAGTAATGCTTTATCCAATACGTCAACACGATTTGTTGCGGCAAGAATAATAACACCACTATTAGATCCAAAACCATCCATTTCTGTTAATAATTGGTTCAGTGTGTTTTCACGCTCATCGTTTCCACCCATTGAAGCATTTTTGCCACGAGCACGTCCAACTGCATCAATCTCGTCAATAAAGATGATACAAGGAGATTTCTTTTTAGCTTGTTCAAATAGGTCACGTACACGTGATGCACCTACACCCACAAACATTTCAACAAAGTCAGAACCGGCCATTGAGAAGAATGGCACGTGTGCTTCACCAGCAACGGCTTTTGCTAATAATGTTTTACCTGTTCCCGGAGGACCTACAAGTAATGCACCTTTAGGTATTTTACCACCTAGTTTAGTATATCTTTCAGGAGCTTTTAAGAAAGCTACAATTTCTTCTATTTCTTGTTTTGCTTCACTAAGACCAGCAACGTCTTTGAATGTGATGTTAGTCGATTCGCCTTTTTCAAAAAGTTTGGCTTTTGATTTTCCAACATTGAAAACACCACCACCACCAGCACCACCGCCAGAGTTCATTCTACGCATAAAGAATAACCAGAATCCAACTAAAAGTAGGATAGGTAGTATATTCCATAGGATTGCACTTAGATAATCTTTCTTTTTATCATAAGTAACTTCGCCGTCGTAGTGTCCAGATTCCTTTTGATTTTGAATAAACTCACTCAATCTATCTCTAGAAGGAGCTTCTGTGAAAATAATAGGTGCTTTACCTACTTTGTTTGAGTCTTTCTCAAATATATCTGCTACTGCATCTGCTTTAACTATTGCTTCTACTGATGCATCGTCATACCCAGTTATTTTTTGGATATAGCCGTTTTCGACATATTCTTGGAATTTGTCGTAAGATACTTGAGTGTCAATTGCGTTGCCAGGGTTAGTAAACCAAAGTACAGCTAACATGACTAAAATCATTGTAAACAGCCAGTTTAAATTAAACTTAGGCTTGTTGGGTTTATTTATTCTATTGCTCATTTTTTCTTAATCTAAATCGGGAACCGTTATTATTTTTGCGTCTGCCCATAAACTTTCTAGGCTATAGTATTCTCTTTTGTCAGGAAGGAAAGTGTGTACAGCAATATCTCCGTAATCCATTGCAACCCACTCCGCATTCTGTTGACCAGCAATAGATATAGGGTGTTCATTTGTTAATGATTTAACCTCATCTTTAACTCGTTCAACAATACTGCTTATTTGGCTATTAGATGAACCATCGCAAATAATAAGATAATTATATTCTGTATCGTCTATCTTTTCAAGGTTGGCTATGACAATATGCTTTCCCTTTACATCTTGAATCGACTCAACAATTGTATTAATTAATGTCTTTGTACCTGTGTTCAATATTATAATGTTTAGTTAATGTTCTTATTACGTGTTTCTAAAAAGTGAAATACTTACAAATATACATTGAATTCTTGTATGTATACAACTTACTTGAATAAAAGCATTTAAACTTTTGTCTTTTTTAGAAAATCCCTCGAGTATTAAACAAAAAAATGATTGAATGGTTTAAAAATCCTATTTGTCTGTTTTTGTTATTAAAACTTTTAATATATTTGCAAATGATTTCTGGGCTATGGTGTAATGGTAACACATCAGATTCTGGTTCTGACTTTCTGGGTTCGAGTCCTAGTAGCCCAACAATTACTATTGATTGTCATATAGATAAGCATTTCGTGTAGAAAATAGGGACGAATGGTTTGGTTTAACGATTAACTTAATCCATTATGCCCTTTATTTATGCTCTAATATTTTTCTACTTTATCCTACTTCCTCTATTTAGCATTCTATTTATTTGATGATTTCCATAAAGGGTACTTGACACATATTGTCTGTATCCTCATTATCAAAAGAATGTAGATTTCATATTAATTATTCAAGTTAGACCTCCGCTTTTCAACCTTTATCCAGTCTTATGCAATATTTGTGTTTTTAGAGTAATGTTATTTGGATCATATAACCGAGCTTATAAAAAAGGGTTGAGTTATAATTAACCCAACCCAATGTATCATATTGTTGTATGATAAGATGAATTTTATTTCATAGACTTATCAATAATTTGAATCTTCTCTTCTAGAATTTCAATGTCCGATTTCATTTTTTCCACCTTATTGTTTAATTCGGCAATTAAGGCGTTACCTTTTTTTGAAGTCAAGTTTAAGAATCCTAGATTGTTTTCATAGGTTTTCAGTTCGTTTTGAATACGAGTTGAAGTACGTACCAATCGTTCTCTTTCTTTATAAAGACTATTCTTGTTTCCGTCTTCTTTAATTTCGGTAACAGCTTGTTTAAAGTTGCTGATTTTCTTTTCGGCAATCCCTTCGTTCAACTTGCTGAAGTGGGTATCTAAAAGAGCTTTGTACTCTTTGTAAACGATGTCTTTGTGTTTGAAAGGTACAAAACCAATAGCATTCCATTTTTTAGTTAGCTCCTTTACTTCATCATTTACTTGCTGAGGTGTTTTATCAGAAGCAACAAGTCCTTTTAGCTCTTCAATAACGGCTTTCTTAAGCTCTAGATTTTTCAACTCTTCTTGGTGCTTTCCTTCTTGTTGTTTATTTCTTCTTTCAAAAAAGAAATCACAAGCTTCACTAAAACGTTTCCAAAGTAGTTCGGATTGTTTTCGATAGATAGGTTTTGTTTTCTTCCAATCGCTTTGAAGTTTTACAAATTCCTCGGAAGTTTTTCTCCAATCTTCGCTGTCTTTTAAGCTTTCGGCCTTCTCGCACAATTCCTCTTTTTCTTTGATACTGTCTTCAATATCTTCTTTTTGATCTTTAAAGAAGGATGCTTTTGTATCAAAGAAAACATCACAAGCTTTGCGGTATCTTTCAAATATTTCAGCATTCACTTTTTTAGGAGTAAAGCCAATTGTTTTCCATTCGTCTTGTAATTCAAGAATCTCTTTGGTTTTATCTCTCCAACTATTGAAGCTTATAAGACTTTCAAAGTCAACCTTCTCTATTTTTTCGCAGATAGCTTGCTTCTTAGTGAAGTTGTCTTCTTCCTCTTGTTTTAGGTTTTCGAAATAGTCTTGGTGCTTTTTGTTGATAACCGTAGAAGCATTTTTAAATCTTTCCCAAAGTTCCTCTCTTAGTTCTTTATTAACAGGTCCAACTTCTCTCCATTGTTCATGGAAGTTTTGAAGCTGGTGGAATGCAGATACGATATCTGTTTCGTTATCTAAAGCCTCTGCATGTTCACAAAGTTCAACTTTACGTTCTAAGTTTTTTTTGAAATCATATTCTCTAAACTCATTGTTTAGTTTAAACATATCGTAGAATTGCTCTTCGTATAGATGGAATGTATTCCAAAGCTTCTTGCTTTCAGAGAAAGGAACCTTTTGTATGCTATTCCACTCTTTTTGTAGGTCTTTGAAACTGTTATATGAGTTTTGGTCATCAGTAGCTGTTAGTAGCTCTTTTAACTTTTCAATGATTGCTAGCTTCTTGTTTAAATTTTCAAGTCTTTCCTTTTCATCTTCTTCAATGATTTCTTTTCTTCTTTGTTTGATATCATTAATTAAAGATTTTAGGTTTTCTTCCAATGGTTCGGGTGTAGGTTTGAATTCATCCTCTATACCACCATTTTTTAGAAAAGACTCTTTTTGCACGCCCATGTCTTGCAACATAAGCTTATGGAACAATTGTTGTAAGCTATCAAGCTCTTGTTTGTTCGTTTGGTCTGCATTCTCCAATAATACTGTCAATCGATCTAGAATATCTTCTTTTGATTCTAGGCGAACTGCATTATTTTCCTTTTGTCCATCTGAAGCCAAGTTGTTGACAACTCCTTCTGATTTTTTAGTGTCCAAAGCTTCTTCTTTCATTTCTTGAGCATTCATCTTTGTTAATATTAGAAATAAGTATATAACTCTTTAAAAGAGTATTTAAAATAGAGTTTTGTTGATTTCGTTGTTGTGACTAAGATAGTAGTTTTGTTAAGAACATATAGAACATCATCCCAACAATATCGTTCGTAATTGAAATAAATGGACCAGTTGCAATTGCTGGATCAATTTTTAAGCGTTCTAATGTCATCGGAACTAATGTACCAAAAATAGAGGCAAACATAACTACAGAGAACAAACTTAATGACACAGACCATGAGATTACTTCGTAAGGTCCGAATCTAAAGAAGTTGAACACGTAAACTAAAAGAGATATAATAGTTGCATTAACTAAAGCAACTACAGATTCTTTGGCTACTTGTTTAACGGTTTCACTTGAATTAAGTGAGCTATTGGCTAGACCTTGAACCACAAGTGCAGAAGATTGTGTACCTACGTTACCTCCAGTTCCACCAATAAGCGGAATGTAGTAGGCCATTTCTGTTGTTAATGTAGAAGAGAAACCTTCAATTAGTACAGAGTTCCCCATTCCGCCAATCATACCAATAAGTAACCATGGCAAACGGGCTTTAGTTTGTTTTAAAATATTATCATCAGTTTCCACATCATGTGAAAGTCCAGATGCTAATTTATAATCTTTCTCAGCTTCTTCACGAATAACATCCATTACGTCATCGACAGTAACAATACCTACTAATCGACCAATGGTGTCGATTACTGGAAGAGCGACCAAGTCATACTTTTCAATTATTTGAGCCACCTCGTCAATTGGAGTTTCTACTTTTACAGAAATAGGCTCCTTTTTCATCACGTGTTTTACCTTTGATACAGAAGGAGAAGTAATCACTTTCTTTAAGGGAAATACACCTTGCAGTCTTTCATCATCATCAACTACGTATACATAATGTATATTGTCAAGTTCTTCGGCCTGCAAACGCATCTCTTTCAAACACTCTGGCATACTCAGGTTCTCATTCACGATAACCATCTCGGTTGCCATCAATCCCCCTGCAGTGTGTTCGTCGTATTTAAGAAGGTCTACAATATCTCCCGCTTGTTCTACATTGTCTAGTAGTGAAAGTACCTCATCTTGTTTTTCGCTATCAAGATCACGCATTAAGTCTACTGCGTCATCGGTATCCATATTGTCAATAAAGCGGGTTGCAATAGTTGAGGCTGGTAGAAGTTCCAAGAACTCTTTTCTTAAATCTTCGTCCATCTCAACTAAAACATCGGCAGCAAGTTCATTGTCAAGAAGCCTATAAATGTCTTTAGCTTCTTCTGTTGACAAATCCTTTAACAATTCTGCGATATCGGCAGGGTGTAACTTTTCCAGTTGTCCCTTTAGATTGGATAGCTCTTTGGTCTTAATTAGACCTTTAATGTTATTAATAAATTCTTGATTGATATTCACGACTTACTTCATCTTTTATATGTTCAACTACGCTTTTCGTTATTCTTTTGCTGGAATATTAAGTTCTTTAGCTACTAAATTAGTGATGTAGACAAACTCTTCTACACTTAGTTGCTCAGGTCTTTTTTGGAATATTTCCAACTTGGCAATTTCAGAATCTTTACCAAGGATAGGTTTAATCGAGTTTCTCAACGTTTTTCGACGTTGGTTGAATGTGGTTTTCACAACACTCTTGAATAGTTTCTCATCGCAGTCTAGTTTTCTAGTTTCATTCCTAGTCATTCGTATCACTGCACTTTTAACCTTTGGAGGAGGATTGAAAACCTTTTCGCTAACCGTAAAAAGATATTCTACATTATAGAATGCTTGGATTAGTACTGAAATAATGCCATATGCTTTTTTGCCAGGTTTTGAAGCAATACGCTCTGCAACTTCTTTTTGAATCATGCCTGTGCAAAGAGGTATTTGCTCTTTGTTGTCAAGCATCTTGAAGAAGATTTGGCTTGAAATATTATATGGATAGTTACCAGTTAGTACGAATTGTTCATTATTGAACAGCTCTTTTAGGTCCATTTTAAGAAAATCGGCCTCAATAATGTTGCCTTTTAGCTCAGGAAATTCTTCATGCAGATATTCAATTGATTCTGTATCTAGATCGACTACTTTTATAGGGCGATCTTTCTTTAATAAATACTGAGTCAACACACCCATACCTGGACCTACCTCAAATACGGGTAGATTAGGGATAGTATCAACAGTGTCAGCTATATCTTGGGCTATCTTTTGGTCTGTTAGGAAGTGCTGTCCTAGAAATTTTTTTGGTTTAACGAAACTCATTCACTATGTTCTAAAATTATATTCTTGCAAAGATAAATTAAATAGCACCATTTATTAAATATAGTCGCCTTTTTATGCCGGTAAAATGTCAATTATTAGCCTGGTTATTGATTAGGAGCAAGAATGGACGATAAAAGTATGTCCGCTTTAATTGATTTAGCTTCTAAAATAACTAATTTTGTGGGTTCAAATAAATGTATGGAAGAATATAATAAACATAAAATTCAATATTTACACGTTTTTGTGGCTTTTGGATTAGGTGCAGGAATTGTGTATTGGTTGTATAAGGATTTTGATTTTTCGGGAGTGTGGAAATTGTTGAAATATCAAACCAAATGGATCTGGATGTTCGCATCATTGCTGTTTGGAGTTTTGAGTCATGTTGCTCGTGGCTTGAGATGGAGAATATCACTCGAGCCAATGGGGGAGTTCCCTAAACGTAGAAATTGCATTAATGCAATTTTTATCTCTTACTTGTCAAATATGATTATTCCTAGAGTAGGTGAATTATCACGTTGCATGGTACTTTCTAAGTATGATAAAATATCCTTTTCAAAGTCTTTAGGTAGTGTTGTTGCCGAGCGATTTGTGGATACCATTTGTATTTGTACGTTAACTTTGATTACAGTAGTGATGTTTGCACCTATGTTTGGAGAGTTTTTCCGACAGACAGGGTTTAACATTTCGTTTTCAAGTATAAAAATGATGTTAGTGGTGTCTGCTGCTATTGTAGTGCTTGGAATACTGGCTTTCCTGATTGTACGAAAATTTGCTATAATGGGCAAAGTAAAAAGTATTGCCAAGAATATGTGGGAAGGTTTTGTCGCTTTGAAAAATATGAAAAGTAAAAGCTGGTTATACCTGTTTTATACGGCTTCAATATGGCTTTGTTACTTCTTACACTTCTATTTAACATTCTATTGTTTTGGCTTTACAGAGAACCTTGGTTTATCAGCAGGAATGGTGTTATTTATTGTAGGAAGTGTGGCTGTTGTTGTCCCTACTCCTAATGGAGCGGGTCCTTGGCATTTCGCTGTAATTACAATGATGATACTTTATGGCATTAATGAAGCTGATGCTCGAATATTTGCGCTAATTGTACACACTATTCAAACGTTTTTAGTAATTTTGTTAGGAATCTACGGATTTTTGGCATTGCCATTATCCAATAAAAACCAAGAAAAATGAAAACAATATTATCATTACAACCCGAAGCAATTTGGAGACATTTCCATGCACTAACACAGATTCCTCGTCCTTCAGGATTCACTGATCAAATTCGTGCATATTTAGTAAAATTTGGTAAGGATTTAGGACTAGAATCTTTTGCAGATGAAATTGGTAATGTAATTATTCGTAAGCCTGCTACTCCTGGTATGGAAAACAGACAAGGGGTAATTCTACAGGGACACATGGATATGGTGCCACAAAAGAACAAAGATAAAGTTCACAATTTTGAAACTGACCCTATTGAAACTATTGTTGATGGTGATTGGCTTAAAGCTAATGGCACAACGTTAGGTGCTGATAATGGATTAGGTGTTGCAGCAGGTATGGCTATTCTTGAAGACAAAACGTTGAAACATGGTCCTATTGAATTGCTTGTTACTGTTGATGAAGAAACTGGTATGTTTGGAGCTTTTGCTTTGAAACCGGATTCGTTAAAAGGTCAAATTCTATTGAACCTTGACTCAGAGTCTGAAGGTGATTTATTCATTGGTTGTGCAGGTGGTATTGATGTAACCACATCTCTAAAATATAAAGAAGTAGCTCCAGAATCGGACGATGTCGCTGTTGAAATCGAACTTAAAGGTTTGAAAGGTGGGCACTCGGGTATGGAGATTAATTCAGGTAGAGCAAATGCAAATAAACTTATGGTTCGCTTTGTTCGTGAGGCTGTTGCTACTTATGAAGCTCGTTTGGCTTCATGGCACGGGGGTAATATGCGAAATGCGATTCCAAGAGAGGCTGCTGTTGTTCTAACACTGCCTAAAGATAACCTTGAAGAGCTTAAAGGTCTCGTTGAATATTGCGAAAAACTATTCAATGAAGAGTTCCACGCCGTTGAAACTCCTATTCACATGATTGTGAAGGAAGTTGCTTTACCATCAGGAATTGTTCCTGAAGAAATTCAAGATAACTTGATTTCGGCTATTTTTGCTTGCCATAATGGTGTGTCTAGAATGATTCCTACAATGCCAGAGATTGTTGAAACATCTTCAAATATGGCAATTGTGTCTATTGAGAAAGAAGAAGCATCTGTTCAATTCTTAGTACGTAGTTCTAGCGAAAGCATGAAAGAATACTTAGCTACTCAAATTGAGTCTTGTTTTGGTATGGCAGGAATGAAAGTGGAGTTCTCTGGTGCTTATTCTGGTTGGGAGCCAAATGTGGATTCGCCAATCTTGAAAGCGATGAAAGAAACCTATGAAAAACTATACGACAGAAAACCTCATGTAAATGTAATTCATGCAGGGCTTGAGTGTGGTATTATTGGAGCTATTATTCCTGGACTAGATATGATTTCATTTGGTCCTACTTTAGAGTCTCCTCACTCTCCAGCAGAACGTGTTCAAATTAGTACAGTAGGTAAATTCTACGAATTACTAGTGAGCACTCTGGAAGATGTACCGACTAAGTAGTCTTAATAATATTTAATTGAGAGCCTCAAAAAGTTTAAATTATACTTTTTGGGGCTTTTCTTTTGTATGTTAGTGAAACATTCTTGCTATATTTAATTATGCAAATGCAGAATAAACACTTGACTGGTAGTTACTAAAAAAAGAATTATGAAGAAAATATGGTCACTTATTTTAATTGTTGGTATGACCCTTCTGGTTATGTCCTTCAAAAGCTCTTACAACAAGCTGTGGAGTAAAGTAGATAATTCGATAGAGAAAAATCATCCAGAAACATCATTGACTCTTTTAAGTGAAATTATGGATAAGGCGATGAAGGATAAGAAAAATGGAATAGGACAATATCTTAAAGCCTATACGCTTTCTAGAGAGATAAGTACTTCCATCGGTAAAACAACATCACAAGCTGATATTAAAAGTCTAGAATCCCTTCTAGCTAAAACTGATGATGTTGCGTACCAGGCCATTCTAAATTTAAAACTGCTAGAGTCTTACTCTGTTTTTTACATGAACAATCAGTACATTTTACAAGATCGTACAGATTTAGCAGAAATAGATGAGTCGGTAACTGATATTCGCCTATGGTCATTGAAGCAGTTCCGCGATAAAGTTCAACACCATTTTGATGCTGTACTATTGAATAAAGAAGATTTATTGAAGATTAAATCTTTTGAATACGAACCCTATATTGAAAAAGCTCAGTTTGGGTCTATTTTCAACCATGACTTATACCATGTCTTGTTGTTTAACTTAATCAATCGCATAGTTATAACTCCTGATGATGTAAACATATCCAATCCAGAGCTTGTCAAGTTAAATTTACTTCTTGATGCTCAGAAATTGTATACTGGTAACAAACAAGCGCAGGTTATTTTAGAGTTGAACCTATTGACTGCGAATGCAAGCGACTATGATAAGTCACTTGATGCATTGATTGATAAATACAAAGATGTAGATGTAGTTGTGGAGGTTGTATTAGCAAAAGCTTTGTCGATGATATCAAAAGATATAAAATTGGCTACTGATGTCGTTGAACTATGTGAATTATATATTCAAAAATATCCTAAATATGCAAGGATTGATGCGTTACGGAATGTTATTGTGCAAATAAAAGCCCCAAGTTTAAGTGTTAATGTAAATCAAAACATCTATCCAAACCACTCTATTATAAACTCGATTACTTTTAGGAATTTAACTTCTCTAGAGCTTTCTCTTTATGCAGTAAGTAACCAATTAGAGATGCCTATGGATAGTTTAATTGATAATTCATTTGTGAAGAAATTTACAACTTTAGTTAAGACTGAAAAGCGTGATAATTTATCAGTAGAGAATTATCAAACTAATGAACTAACAGAGGTGGATTTTAATACGTCAAGTGTTGGATACTATGTATTAGCAGTAACTTCAGATAATGCGATTGAGCCACAGTATATGCTAATTCGCAGTTCAAGAATTAAAAGTGTAGTTTTAGCTACTGAAAATGCACCTTTAGAGGTGATTACTGTTGATGCAATATCAGGGCAACCTTTGCAAGATATTTCGGTATCTTTAGTTAAAGCAGAGAAAGGAGCAAAACCAATTGTTAAGGTGTCGGACGAGTTTGGTCGCACTCAATTTGAAGATGTTGTTGGGCAAAGTTACTTAACGGTACGTAATGGTGCTGACATCTCACTTGAAAAAGAAGTAGTCTATAATTATCGCTATAGACAAAATGATTATAAAGTAAATAGTCGAAGACTACAAGGATCAATTGTAAGCGATCGTGCTATTTATAGACCAGGTCAAGAGGTTTTCCTTAAAGGTTATATTTATGCTCAAAAGGAAACGGGAGAGTATGAAGTTGTTGCCAATCACAAGACTTTCGTCGTTATTACTGATGCCTCGGGCGTAGAGTTAAGTAGAGTAGATGTTCAGACAAATGATTATGGAACATTTGAAGTTAAATATGAATTACCAAAGAGTATTATAACTGGTCCTTTTGGGGTATCAGTTGATGATATCAGTTTTAAATCTTTACGAGTTGAGGAATATAAACGTCCTACATTCTCGATAAATATAAATCCTGTGGCGACAGAGTTTACTTTGGGAGACAAGGTTGTCATGTCTGGAGATATTGATTCTTTCAATGGCTCGCTCATGAAGGGAGCAAAACTAGGTATCGTTGTTAAATACAACAATAAGGTAATACCTTGTATTATACGCCCTATTCGTGTTCAAGATCGAATTATTAATCATCAAGAATTAGAGCTGAGTGATGGTGGTAAGTTCGAGTTTGAAATCAACTTGCCCGAGGAAGCTGGTTCGTTAAATGTAGAAGCTACGGTGACGACCCTTGGTGGAGAAACACAAAAAGCCTTTAAATACCTTTGGGTTTCAAAAACCCCCATACGTGTTGATGGCTCATTAGAGTCAAATGTAGAGAAAGATAGTAAGCAACGTTTGTATGTGCGTGTTAGCAATCAAGATGATCAACCTCTTAAGATGGAGGGCGAATACTTGTTGTCTATGAAGAATACTAATAAAGAGTATGAATTAACTCTTCAGGGAAAGATTCAATCAAATGAGTTCTTGGAAGTTGATTGGAGTACATTAACTTCTGGAGAGTACAAATTAACCTACCAATTTATTGTAAAAAATGATACTATAACTAGAGAATCAACGTTTGCTTTATTCTCATTAAATGACACAACAATTCCTACGTCAAACCAAAGCTGGTTGTTTGTTAAGAATGATAAATTCTCACAATCTACACCTGCAGTGTTTGCTTATGGTATTAATAGTGATGATGCATATGTTTATTTCAATTATTACACAAAAGACGGATTACTACTTCAGGAGTCTAAAGTAAAGAATAAGAGTCTTGAAATATATACTGTTCCATACAAGGATGAGTATAAAAATGGATTGAATCTTGTTATTTTCTATGTTAAAAACAAACAACTTTATACTGAAAGAGTGTCATTGAGAAAAGCAACTGAAGAGTCTTCTTTGCAACTTTCTTGGAAATCTTTTAGAGATAAAATTAAGCCAGGTTCGAAAGAAAAATGGGTGATGAATGTCAAACCAAATCAAACTAGCAAGAGTAGAGTTGAGGTGTTGGCTTTAATGTATGATGCTTCGTTGGATGAGTTGTCTAGGAATAACAACTCGTTATATGTGTCACGAGGAGTAAATATTCCTTATGTAAGAGTATTAGATTATAACCATACATCAGATTTATATATTGGTTTTGAAAGTAAAGAAATTAATGAGATTCCAAATTTAGAATTTGATGATTTCTTCAATGGGGGATTGTCTTCTTTTTATGGCCAAAACGGGTACTACTTCCCTAATCTAGGTGGTGTTAAACCTACTATTTACATTAGAGGTAAGTCTAGATTATCTAGAACAGTGGCTGCTCCAGTAATGGAGGAAGTTATGGTTGCAGATTATGCTGGAGCATCACCTATGGAGTCTAAGTCTGTTAAACTTCGTACTAACTTTAATGAATTGGCATTTTTTATACCGAATTTGTATCCTAAAGCGAATGGTGATGTGTCGATTGAGTTTGAGACACCAGAGCAATTGACCAAATGGAAGTTCCAAGCCATTGCCCACGATTTAGAAATGAATGTTGGCGAGCTTACAAACTATGTCAATACAGTAAAGGATTTTAGTGTAACTGCTAATGTACCTCGTTTTATCCGTCAAGGTGATGTTATGTTATTGGCTTCAACAGTAAAGAATGATACGAAGGTTGATCAGCAGGTTGTAGTAAAATTCACATTGTTTAATCCGGAAACGAATAAGATATATCGAGTGTTGAGTAAACGAATTCAAATTCGTTCAAATGACGAAGCTGTCGTTTCTTTCCCTATTGATGTGGTTGGTATTGATAAGTATATAGGCTGTAAGGTTGAGGCTTCAAATGCGAAAAATAGTGATGGTGAACAACACATTATTCCGATTCTATCTGCAAAAGAATTAATGATTGAAAGCTCTTCGGTATATCTGTACAATCGTGGTACTTTCAAAATGGATATTGAACAATTATTTAATAACGGAAGTAAAACGGCTACAGATAGGAAAATAACCGTTGAGTTTGCAAATGATCCAATTTGGTTTACCCTTAAACCACTGACTCAAATTTGGAATAATGATTCCAAAGGGGCGTTAAGCACGGCTAATAAGTTATTTGCAAGTTTTGTAGGTTTGCAGTTAAATGAGAAATATGGTGCATACATTAATAAGATTTCAGATACTAATAAGTATAAGCTGTTAGCTAATAATGAAGAATTAAAGAATGTTTTGGTTCAAGAAACTCCTTGGAATCTAATGGCTCAAAATGAGAAAGAAGAATTGGTGGGATTGAAAAATCTTCTCAATGAGAATGCCACATCACATGTAATTAGAGCTTTGGTGTATCAGTTGAAAGACTTACAAAACAATGATGGTGGTTGGAGCTGGTATGAGGGCTTAAATGGAGAAGTGTATACGACAACTGCTGTATTGAAATCATTGAATGCTATTCGCAAGTTTGACGAGTCTTCAGTTCATGCAGAAGTACTTGATTCGATGATTAAGAATGGTGTACATTTTGTATTGAATAAGAAAGTTGAAGAGCAAAAGAGAAGCAAGAAAAACACGCTAGCATTATCTAATATCGAATTGGACTTATTATTAATCACTATGTCTACTAAAGTAGATTATGCGTTCTCTAAAGATCAACAGTTTATTTATAATCAACTACAAGCTTTAGTTCCTGCTGTATTATCATCTAGTAATATTTATCAACGAGCTACTGCTTCTTTGATTTTGAACAAACAAGGGAATAATAAAGAAGTAAAAGATTTTGTGACTTCTCTGCGCCAATCCATTTTAGTTGATAAAGAGGGTATGGCTCACTTTGGAGGACCTTTATTTGATAACCTATATCGTAATAACCAGGTTGAAACGCACATAGCGGCTTCTATTGTTTTATTTGAAAATATCAAGGATGAAAAGCTTTTGAATCAAATGAAAACATGGTTGGTTATGAAGATTCAACGAGAGTCTATAAGCAATCCATTCGTTGTTATGGATATCTTTAATTTATTAACAAACTATCCATCTTCCAATCAAAATATAGGGCGGACAGCTATTTCAATAGGAAAACAAGTTGTGATTCTGAATAAAGATATGCCTTATGTGAAGCGTACATTCACCGAAAAAGAATTGGAGAATGTATATAAAGTGGATATCTTGAAAGAGAATAATTCTGCATTGTGGGGTGGAGTGTATGCGAGTTATTTGGAGGATGTTGATCAAATTGAAAAATATTCATCTGAAATTAAAGTTGAAACGAAATATTTTAAAGAAGTATATAATGGAAACAGCAAACAACTTATTCCAATTTCTGCCAATGAATATCTTTCTGTGGGTGACGTCCTAGTTAGTCGAATAGAGTTTGAATTAAAAGAAAACGTAGACTTTTTGCATTTAAAACAAGATAGAGCGGGTGGGTTAGAGCCATTTGAAACTCAATCGGGACCAAACTTTTCGATGTGGTTACGAGGTATTCAAAGCATTCCTTCTTATGTTTCTGTAAGAGATGCTTCAACACAGTATTTCATGAATTCCTTGAACGCTGGTGTTTATGTTATTGAGAATAGATCTTATGTAGCAAGAAAAGGATCTTTCCATTCAGGATTAGTGCGTTTGCAAAGTGTTTATACTCCAGAAATATCTGCTCATGCAGGAAGTGTAATTTTAGAAGTTAAATAATAGTTCATCTCACTTTAATTGTAAACTATATAGAAATTAGGTCACAATGTTGGTGTAAATCACTATTTTTGTATAAAACATATAACAGTAATTCATTTAATACAACTACGATGAAAC
>JASLDF010000212.1 GCA_030151635.1 Bacteroides sp.
GATGCACAACATCTACGGAAAAGAAGGCATGGAAGAGGTAACGAACGACTTGAGAAGAGAGTTGGTAAAACTTCAAAACCAATACCAAGATACAAATGCGTTGAAGCTTAATAATTTCTAAGCGATAACGAAGTAAAATAAATTTATCCCCTATGTAAATCAAATTCTGGTTTGCTTAGGGGATTTTTTTATAGAAACACTATAAAAATTGCAGTTGTAATTCAACAATAGTGTACCTTAATCGCATTTAATTATCTATAAATAGAATTACTCCATGATAAAATTTAGTTACACCATTCTTTATGTGGCCGATGTAGCCAAAACAGTTCAGTTTTACAGTGAAGCTTTTGGCTTTGAATGTAGATTTATGACAGAAGAGCACGATTATGCCGAAATGATTACGGGTTCTACGACACTAGCTTTTGCATCGTTGGAACTTGCAACTTCCAATTTATCGTTGGGCTTTAAGAAGGCATCTATTGACGAACAAGCTGGAGCAATTGAAATAGGGTTCGTTGTTGCCGATGTAGCTCTTGTTATAGAGGCTGTGAAAGCTGCTGGTGGTAATTGTTATGAACCCTTACGTACAAAGCCTTGGGGACAAGATGTTGCCTATGTTCGTGACTTAGATGGTCATTTGATAGAGGTGTGTACTGCCATGAGTCACTAGGTGTGACTTAGTGGCGATATAATCAACTTGTTTTCCTCAAATAAAGAGATTGCTTTATTAGAACGAATCATCAACGTAGAATCATCTTCATGAAATAGCTCTTTGTTCCAACCCTCAATCTTTTCCTTGGGGTTAAATCGAAGTTCAACACGGGTAACTGCATCCGTTAAAAAAGTACCAACAATGGCTTCAATAGGGATAACAGGCTCTGTTGAAACAACCTCTGCTATGATTAAGACATCATCATCATACTCTGCAAGTGCCAACGTATTGAGGTGTTCAAAATAGAAGATGTGGTGACTGAATGCCTCAAGACAATCGCAGTAAAAAAAGAGTAAACGATTGTATTCTACAAAAGAAAGCTGGTAGTTCGGATTGGCGTTCGTTGCGATATTTTTAAACAACTCATAATCCTCAGGAACTTTCAAATCTAATTTTCTGCACATAGCTTGTGGCAGGTTACTCAGTTTATCAACCTGAGCAACGGTTTGAAATTCAGTAGCTGTTTTAAAGCCGAATTTAGGATAGAAATCTAGAACGGTATCGTTGGCATATAAAAATAAAATGTCGCATTGTTCATCCCAATCTCCAATTGCTTTTTCTATGAGCCAAGAGGATAAACCTTGTTTACGATATTTTGGAGCAGTCATAATGGTTCCCAGTTGAGCCGCTACATAAGTTTGGTCATTGAATAATACCTGTTGTATAGTAACTGTAACATGAGATACGACTTCGCCATCTTTCAGCAATGAATAGAAGTGACAATTGTCACCCATGTATCCTTTATCACGAAAAGCTTTAAAATTAATAGCGAAGATTTCATCGCTCAGCTTGTCTAGCGATTCTGCGTATGAAACATCAGCATATCCATCTTTAATAAATGTATAAGAGTTACCATTAATTGTATAATTTATTACTTCCATAAATTCCATTTAATAAGTAAGGGTTAAACTTTTAAATATTCTGTATGTGTTGATGTATTGTCGATTATAGTTAAAAATGTACATAACTCGACAAATATACAAGCGTATTTTAATTACGGCTCATATTTTTAAAATATCTTATAAATATTAGTGTATTTCACCAATATTCATCACTAGGTTTTCAAATGTATCTCGATTAATAGCTTTATTCTTCACCTTACTACGATTGTTATAAATGGTTTGTGGAGAGTAGTGTAAGAAGTCTGCTATCTTAGAACTATCCGTAATTCCCAATCGTATGAGTGCATAAATTCGAAGTTCACGATTTAATTTCTCTCCCTCTTTCAATACAATTCTTTCTTCGGGAAGTAGGAGGTCGTTAAAATCTTCTACAAAAGTTGGGAAAATATTTAAGAAAGCATTATCAAAAATAGTGAAAAACTCTTTCAGCTCCTCTTGAATACTAAAAGTGCTATTTACATGACTATAAAGTTTATCTATTTGTTTGCTGATGATTTTCCGTTTTACAATGACACGGAAATCATCAAGCTTATGGATGTATGAAGCACATAAATCGGAGAATAAACCAATGTACTGTTCTTTGGTTTTGTTACTGAATTTAAGTTCATGATTTAAGAGCGTTAGTTTGTCATTGACAGATTCCAACTCGTTCTTAATAGAACGAACCTTACTAATTTGTTTAAGCATTGCCCAAACTAGGCATAAAACAACAATAAAAAGGAAAGTCATTCCCGTCATTCCCCATGCTAAGTTTCTGTACCCTTGGTCACGTTGTTTTTTATAGGCGTATACAATATTGGGTAGTGTTTCCGATATTTGTACCATGCGTAAACGGCTATTAAAAAAACGTGCATCTGCCATTGCTTGTTTCATGTATATAAAAGCCTTGTCAAGTAAATCGGGATTGCTTTTATAGATGCTTTCTGCCAATTGTTGCAATGCGTAATTCTCTTTTTGCGACTTTATAATATCTGATATAGCCGACTTAACTAGGAAGCGTTGTTGGTTATGTACATCTCCATATCTTTGGTAAATTGAAGCAATATCGAAAGCTATAAAGGCATAATTTGGATCTTCTGTAGGAAGACTCTCTAAAAGGGGTAGATATATATTAAGCGATTTTTCAAGCAGCCCTTCTTGCATGTAAATCTTAGCTTGGTAATGTTGATGCTTTAATGTACCCGGTTCTAGAAGGTGGAAGATGGAATCTCGATACGCATATTCCATCTTTTCGTATTCAGGCGAGTAGAAGGGGTCACTTGAATATTCCTTCATGGCATAGCATAGCCACTCTTGAGCAGAGTAGTAGTGGATGAGCAGGGTAGAATCAAGTAAACTCCGATCAATATGTCTTAAATTTTCAATGGCCTCGAAGTACATTCCGGCGCTCCCATTTAAGCAAGCAAATTGAATTTTGGTTTCGACCATCGATTTTTTGCAGTTCAAACGTTGAGCAATATCTCTATTTTTAATGACATATTGTTTTGCCAAGTCATACCGATAGGCATAGTACTCTTCGTATATTTTTTTGTTCAGTTGAAATTGTTCACGATCAGTCAGTGTGGTATTTTCTGCAATAGAAATTAGACTATCAATCCTAGCTTCTTTAACTAAGGTATAATAGTCGTGTTTTTCTAGATATTGATCTAGTAGTAATAAATAATCTGCCTGACTTCTACCATATGTGTTTAACCCACAAATAGTAAATAAAAATACAAGTATCGTTTTCCTTAACATAGTATTATAAAACGTTCATTCTAGCACTAACAAAGATACAATAATAACACTCTAAACCTATTTTTAACGAATGTTTATTGCTTAGTATGTCTACTTAATTGATTCTTAAAGTCTTATAATTACTACTGATAATCAGAGAGTTGATAGTTTTTACCCCCTGTTAATGTCTACCTGTAGGTCTACTATGGTCTAGAAGGGGTGAATAGATTGCCTATATTTGCAATGTGTAAGTTTTGTGATTGTCTTAAAATCACGTATATTTTAAATAGTGTTATAACCTAACCTAAAACGTAAACCTAGACCTCTACTATGAGATATCTAATTTTCTTTTCACGATTTAAAATATTAAAATGTGCATTCATTTATGAAGCGTAAACCTTGATATGGATGTGTGTTTTTTCCAAGATATGGGAATTTAAAATAGGTAATGTAAAAGTTTTTATCTTTTAATTGAACCCATATTTCTTCTCAATAAACGATTTAATTAAACTGCTTACAAAATGCTGTGTGATTCCTATGTATAATTAGGGAAATATTACTCAACTTGAAATTTTACTACTTACTTGCTTTGGTATGTAATGGAAAGGATTTTAAATTTCCATTTGTAGTAAGTTTTTTTATCCGAGTAGTTTTTTTGTTAGTTAGTAGTAAGGCTATTCGATATGTTAAATCCCCCGTTCAATGCGAATGGGGGATTTCTGTTTTTTTGACAATTGAGATTTTGTTAATTACTAGTATCTACTGATTTGAATTTGATAGGGAGTCTGCTGCAATAAGTGTGATGATACAAGCAGATAAAATGTCGCCCAAATTATATTTAAAGTCGATGAACCCAATAAAGAGTAGAATGAATTAACAAATAACACGTGTCCATATAGATGGTTAATTTATTATGTCTCTTTGAATTGAAGCTAAAGAGTAAACTTAGAACTAATAATCGTACTCACCATCCGTTACTTCCATATAATATGATCCGCCAACTTCCGACACATCAAGACAAAAGCTCAAACCTTTAAGAAATTTCTCGTCTATATCTGAAAGTCCAGCATCTTCAAAAAAATTGCTCAGTGCTTGCTCATAAGGTGTGGCTCCATTTTCTTCCATATGTTCCATCAATGTGTAGCCATTTTTCAGAAGCAAACCAACTCTATGCGTATAGAACTGAGACTCTTCATCGTTGTCTTCATCGTAGTACTTGAATTCGATGTTCCCTTTATCCCAATTCATACTCACATCGATTTCTATAAATCCTAACTCCATTTTCTTATTAATGGATTGTAATTTTTTCAACGCTTTTTCTACGGCTACTCTAGCACATTGAGTTATAGGCCCATGAAATTTATTGTAGAATAGCTGACTTACAGTTTTATCTTCATTACTATCCCAATTCTCATCCAATTCCCACTGTGACTCATCTTCATCATCGTCACACTCAGTTTCGATGTACCCTTTTTTTACTTTAGAATTGATCAACTTCTGTGCCTCTTTTTCGGCCTCTTCTTCAGTTTCCCATTCCTTTGAACTAGTAGCACCGTCTGCTCCTATTTTACCATAACGGGTAATTACTGTACAGCCATCTACAATTACCTCCCAAAATTTACTTGACTTGTCGTCATTAAATTCAAAATACTGTTTCATTTTTAGTGTTTAAGTTACTATTTATATATCTTCAATCTTTAGTGCATCTTAGCATCTGTATTAGATTTTTTGCAAGTAAGTTGACGCAATATTTAGTCGCAATTTAATGAAGGTCAATTAAATAAACAATATTTTTATCTTCTATTTATTTGTCTAGTTTAGCTGATGCTAGGATAGACGAATAAGCATGTGCTTTGGAGTCGAATGTCGGATTTGGTTGATGTGCCAGTGGGCATAACTTTCTAGAATTCTAAAAGACTTTTTAATATAGGTAACGGAAAACTGCTTTTTTGCTGTAAGTGTTGTTTTAAGAATACCCCGTTTAACTAAATGTTGAAAGGAATAGGGCAGAAATCAATCTCCCTAATAAAAATATTGTTTATTGCGTGGCTATGCTTAAATTGCATACACATAATAAATGAAGAAATGGCAGATAACTATTTTGTAGACCTAGATGTAAACGGTAAGTTGGAAGAACTTCCACAAGG
>JASLDF010000038.1 GCA_030151635.1 Bacteroides sp.
TTGTTTTAGATTGTAACAGAAAGGTACAAAATATTTTGTTTGTAGTAAGGCTAATTATGATATTGGAGTATATTAAATTTATTAGTAATCATTAGGGTATATCGCTTATAATCAATCTTTAATAAACATCTATTACAAATAAGTAACATCATTCACAATTTACAATTACAGTTTACATAATATACAGATATTGAGGAATTTGTAGTATTATTTGTTATTACTTTCCCTTTTTATTGTATACATTATACATGTTAAAATCTATAATCTATGTATGAACCAATTTGCTTTGGACCTAAGACTCCATTAGAAAAATATAACGAGGCTAAATCCTCCTATAATGATTTTATAGCTGACGATACATCAATAGCTAAAGCTAATGCAGTATGTTCAATCTTGTGGGATTTAATTGACTGGGTTAATATTGAGAATGAAATAATTATAGAATTTCGAAAACCTATATTTGAAGAATGTCCTGAATTTAATGAATTACATGACCTAGAGAACTCGCGAAAACATAGAAAATTGTCTAGACCTAAAGCTTCTATAGCAAGATCTAGGATTACAGGTTCTTATAGTTCTGACTTCAGCTCTGATTATGATTACTATAGGCTTGAGATTGTATATCAAGATGGCAAGAAAAAAGATTTAATCCATATTATTAACTCTGTAATGATTTTTTGGAATAAATATTTCTCTGAACACACGTTATATTAAAGCAATTAATAGTCCCTTTAGAGCGTTTAATCCTATTAATTTCTATAAAGTAAAATCAATCAAAATTTATTCTTATGGCACTTATACAATGCAAAGAATGTGGTAATGATATCAGTAAAAAAGCTTCTGTATGTCCACACTGTGGCTATAAAAGAATTAGTAGATCTAACAAGGTATTTAATACTTTAGGAACTATTGCAAAGATTTTTATTTTTACAGTGTTCTCAATTCTAGCTTTAAAATTCTGTGTGTTTGACAACACAAGTACACCATCAACTGCCGATTATAATAAGTCATATCTGATATCACAAGTAGACAAATGTTATAAAATAGCTCAGAAACATGTCCTATTGGAGCTTAAAGCCCCATCTACTGCTAAATTTCCAAGGCTTAGGGATATAAAATACAAAGATAATGAAAATGGTACTTATGTGATTGATGCATATGTTGATAGTCAAAATTCTTTTGGTGCAAATATTCGAACTAATTTCAGATGTACCATAAATCCATACAAAACCACAGAATGTGAAGATTTAGTATTTTATTAATTTCCTATTCAATATTATTTATAAAAAAGCACCAAGATGTGTATAGATATAAAAGAAGACCTATACGGTACAGATTTAAAGCAATATTTATTAAAGAAAAGTTTAAATGAAGATGTTGAACATTATAAATGTTATACGTTTTTATTTAACCTTTGCAAAATTAAATTACAGTTGAGTGATGTTTTTAAAGATATCTGTTACGTTTATTCTTTGGAAGATATATTTGACTATATTAATACTTTCGAGTTATACAACTCAAGTAATATTGTCATAAAGGCACGGTCTACAGATTTCCTCTCTTATATTAAGAAAGGCAGTGAAGCAATTCGCCACAAGGATGAAGCTTCAAAATTGTACCTTAAACTTTTTGACTTAACGCATTCTTTTGAAGTGTTATACAGAGCTGTTTCTATTCGTGACTTAAAATCAATGTGTAATTCAGCTTTCGTTATGTCAATCTTAGAACGACTTCCCGAAATTGATACATGTTATCACAAAGTACTAATTATAGAAGCATTATTAAAATCATATAAACCAAATGAACTGAGTTCTTTTGGTAGCTTTATAGAACAATGCCTTAATAATACTAAGGACGATAATAACTACTTCGACTATAGGCGTTATTTAAAGATCATGTTGCGTTTAAATCTATTAACTAAACTAGAGCATGATCATCTCTGTGCACTAAGTTATGAATTTGAAGCTGATAATATTATCAGTAATGCTGAACCTAGAACCATATATCCCGCAATTAAAGCTAATTATCAACACGCTTATAATACTATATTTCCCATAAAAAAAAGCTTCAACAGTGACTATCAAAGAATCAATAAAAAGCTTAATGCTAGTATTAAAGAATTTGACAAAGAATTTATGTCTTTACCTCCAATCACTATATACTCCATACCAGAAAAGATAACTAAAATTCATGATGAATATATTCAAAGTATTAAATTAACTACATTTGATGATCTTGTCAATGCTTTTTTACATGTTGAATTATACGGAGATGTTATTAGTAAACTTTTAGAAATGGATAAACCAAGCTTAATGCGAAAGCTCTTCACTCCTTTAATATCAAAAAATGGATATACCGAAGCTTTACCTACACAAGATGATTTTGATTTAATGATAGCACATTTACCTACAAGGCTTATAACTCTAAATTTTTTGCAAAAAATATTTAATTATTATTTATATAGTGATCTAAATTTCGATGAAGTCTATATCTATCAATATTTAAAGAATATCAAGCCCAAATACATTGAAGAAAGTAGCTACACACTGTGGGCTATTGGAATTCACCATGCCTTAAGAAATGATATGGCGTCAGCATCTTATACTTTATTACCTCTTCTCGAAAGAGCTTTAAGATACTTAAACGATTGTGTTTCTGGGAACTCTCGAAAACTTGAGAAACAAGTACAATCTAGCTTTAACTTAACAGATACATTAAATAGACTTGATGGCATTATATCTAACAACTCATTAAATGAACTTAAACTCTTTCTAAATAAAAGAGAAGGTGTCAACTTTAGGAACAACCTACTCCATGGGTTTTTAATATCATCAGAAATTAATAAATATGGACTATATTTATTATGGATTTGTATTAAATTAATACATACCAAAGAGACTTCTAATATCAAATTATTAGAATAACTCAGTATTCAACAAAACAATCATCACCCTCTTTCTTCTGATACTTCTGATAAACGGCACCCCAACAAACAACACGTATATAACGGTCGGCAGCAACATCAGAAGAAGAAAATACAAGCTATGCAATCCTCTTTCTTCTGATACTTCTGATAAACAGCACCCCAACAAACTGCACGTATATAACAGTCACAAGCAACATCAGAAGAAGAAAATACTAGCTATGCAACCCTCTTTCTTCTGATACTTCTGATTAACGGCAATCCAACAAACTGCACGTATATAACGGTCGGTAGCAACATCAGTAGGAGAAAATAGTAGCTACGAAATTCCCTTTCCTTCTATTTATATGGTTAGATTAAAAGGATGTGGCATACTTGTGAGGGGCAATTGTAAACTATTTTTATCATAAGTGGCAAAGTTAGGTCGCGCTTCCAAAAATTGTCGTACATTACAGAATACTAACAACTTAACAAGCTTATTATGATTAAAAAAACAAGTACACTGAAACTGTTTTTATGCTCTGTTCTTTTTCTGAGTAGCCTTACCCTTTCGGCACAAAAAAAAGACATTATTATTGGAGCAGAGTATGTTGATCAATCACTTTATGCAGATAGAGAAGTGTTGCCCGATGTTTTGGGTGTTCACGATCCTAATCTCGAAAAGTCTTTAATTCATATTGAAGGTAATTTATACCGCCATACGAATGGCACACTGCCTGCACTTCACAGTGGTTTGGTGCTAATTACAAAGGCTGGGGCAATAGTTATTGACCCTGCTTTGACCCAGGCTGCAATTTGGCTAAACGACGAAATCAAAACCAAGTTTAATGTTCCCGTGAAGTACGTTATTTTGACCCATGCTCATTACGACCATGCGGCTGGTTCGCAGATTTTTCAACAAGATGGTGCTAAAGTTATTATTCAAAAGCGAGGATTAGAGCCTATTATTGGCGAAAAACTACCCATTGCCGTACCCGATATTGTTTACGACAAGCAGCTTACATTGGTGCTTGGTGGCGAAACGGTGGTTATCAATCATCTTGGTCCTAGCCACTCCAACAACATGAGTGTTGTAACTTTTCCTGGTTATAAAGCCATGCAACTTACCGATATTGGACAATCAAATACGATGCCCTATAATGATTTCCTAGATTTTTATTACGATGGTTGGATTGAAACGCTGGATTGGGTAATTGACCAAGATGTAAACTACATTGAAATAGGTCATTACACGCCTGCAACTCGTCAAAATATCCAAGATTTACGCGATTACATGGTTTCATTGCATCAGCAAGTACTCGATTTAGTTCGTGATGGACAACATTGGGATGAATTGTATCGCAACGTTAAATTTACCGACGAGGTGAAGAAATGGGGCGGTTTTGACACCATGAACAAGCTCAACATCATGGGGATGTACCGTTGGGTAACAAATCACAGGCGTGGTCTTTGGTAAACTAAACCATACGCAACGACAGTACGTTGCCTATACAATGAGCA
>JASLDF010000062.1 GCA_030151635.1 Bacteroides sp.
CTAGGATATGCTTTCTATCTTTTATCTGCACCCCACAATAACTTATCACGAAGTGTATCATAAAATAGATGATTACGTCTCTGTATAATTTTAACGTAGTGTGTTGCTTTGCTAATGGTCAGCTTTGTGTTTTCATTGAAAGTATAACTCACTCCTTCAATAGAAACTAGAAAATTATGATTTATACTTAGTTTAATATCCACATTATCTTTTATAACAAATGGACGTACATTTAAGCTGTGAGGTGCAATTGGAGTTATTAGTAAGGTTTGTGAATTGGGTTCTATAATAGGCCCCCCAACACTTAACGAATAGGTTGTAGATCCTGTTGGTATGCTAATAATTAATCCATCGGATTGATAGGTCGATAGGTAAGAGCTATTGACATGAGTTTCTATTGAAATCATTGAGGCATCGTCTCTTTTTAATACTGCAATTTCATTGAGAGCAAATGGACGTTTAATTTTTTCACCATTACAGTTTAAGTGTAAAACACATCGATTATCGATGGTGTAGTTCTTTGTGTAAATATCATCAATGATGCCATCGATTTCGAGTATTTATCCCTAGGCCGTGAAGTCATATGAGAATTTAACAATGAGTATTTAAAACAAAATATGAATAATGTTGCTTAACTATGTATCCAAGAAAAGTTAGGAACTCTAAAGCATTATGTATTCTGAACTTGCACGTTGGTATTATGAAGTTCAAGATAGTGGACTAAATAAATTACCTTTGTAATCAATAAAACAAGACAAATTACAGAGTGGTACTAAACTATTATGACGATAGAAATACTAATGCTTCTGAACACTCTTTTGATCCTAAAATAAAAGCGTTTAAATCTCAATTTAGGGGAGCTGGAGATATAAGTTTCTTATTTAAGAGATTAATAAAGTTATTTGCATAAACACAACTTTTGAAAATGATCTTAAACTTCAACTGTATAAATTTCTGTTGTTAATATGAGCTCAATTTTTATTCAAACTTATTTTTGCTATAATTTATTTTGCACTCTACTTCCCTAGATGTTCCTACTAAATACTTGTCTACAAATTTATTATATCTAAATTTATCCACTTTAAATACATATTTTAATGTATTTAAATTATTATTGGTTTAAAATACGTGTAATTTTGATTTTAGTCATTGTATAACCTATATTGAATGTATAGCTTTGAATCTCAGTGTAAAATAGAAAATTTTATGGCAATTTTAATTGAAAATAACGAATTTGATAATCCTCAAAAAGTGTATGAACTGAAGTGTAGAAAGAAAAAGAATGCGCATGGCGAATTTTACTTTCAGTGTGATACCAGCTCATTGGTCACTATTGATTTAGTTAGTAGGTTGGAAGTATGTGGACCAATTTCTACATTCTTCCAAGTAGAAATTGATGGGAAAATGAATCGTTATCAAATGTCCATTTTATCTAATCCTAATAATGCGAGTGCTAAGTTAATCTTAGATAGAGCAATTGAGACATTTAAGATAAGTACTGGTTACGAAGTTATCGGTTACAACTCTCATAGTATTTTTTAATTCTATGAAACCCTTTCTAACTTAGTCAGGGATTTTGTGCTTATAAACTTGACAATTATTTAAATTGATTTGATTCTGATATTCTTATTGAATAAGTGTTTCTGTTATTGAATAGCTAGATTTATGTTCTATCAAGAATGGGATTACTGACTTATTATTCTTGATTTTATAAGGAAACTATCTAGTTACTATTTTGCTGTTGCTTAAGTTATTTCCCATTTGTGTGAGATTAGAGCTAAAGTAAAAGTGCTACGCTTGATATGGCTGGCTATTTGAAGAATATGATAATTAGATATCTTGTTTCATGAGCTTGGGCACTTGCTCGTTTTCGTGTGCAATACTCTTGCAAAATAATTTTGAGTGATTCTCGATGTATGAAGATTGACGAGTTTGTATTGAGAGTCGTTTCATATACGAATATTTAGGGCTACATATTGATATGTTAAGAGTTTTTGAATGGCGTACAGCCAAATAATTATTAACAAGAAGTGATATCTGTTAGTTATGGATGCTGTAAATTGGATTTGCTGTATTCAGCATTGAGCTAATATACCTTTATTAAGAAAGCTCATAGTTTATTCTTCGATGCTTTTAAATCAAAGCACAACCAAATCAGTAGTACGAACGAAAGTAGCCTATGGCATATGAGCGGGTAAGAAATAGTCTAAAAATAACTTAACTACATTATCAATACCATCCCAACATGTTTATAGAACTTTTCTATAACTCTTTTTACATCAGAAGTACTAATGCTTCTGCGGAATCTTTTAATGCTAAAATAAAGGCTTTTAGAGCCCAGTTTAAGGGGAGTCAAGGATATCAATTTTTCTTGTATAGATTAATGAAATTATTTGCATAAACACAACTTTTAGGAATGATCCATTTTGAGATTGACCCATTATTTTTCATCTGTCAAGTTTAAACAAAAAAAGGAACCATACATAGTATGATTCCTTAATAGTTGCGGGAGCCTGACTCGAACAGACGACCTTTGGGTTATGAGCCCAACGAGCTACCAACTGCTCCATCCCGCGATATTGTGAGTGCAAATATAGGGGGTTTGTA
>JASLDF010000124.1 GCA_030151635.1 Bacteroides sp.
TGTTTTATAGTTAATGATATATTACATCATTGGATTTCGTATTCTACCATTCATTTTGGCATGTTTTTTAGCAAGAAGTTTACCAATGTAGCTATCGATAGAGAAGTTTCCTGGTCCGGAAACCAAAAGAATCAAGAATAAAGATAGATAGATAAAAGCAAGTTCTCTAATAGCAAAGGGATCTGCACCATGAACAATAAAATAGGCCACTAGCATTGTAGTAATCATTGGAATTATAGCCAATCTGAACAAAAAGCCTAAAATAAAACCTATAGAACAAATTAACTCTCCAAAAATAGCCAATATCAATGAAGACCTACTAGTAATTCCTAGTGGATCTGGAAATGTTTCTTGAAGAAGTGCAAAGTTATCCCACTTGTCTAATCCATGTTTAAGGAATAGTATTCCAAGTAATAGACGAAGACTCAAAATTAATAGTGATTTTGAGAGTTGCCCTGTGTTATTAGGGGCATAGGGAAATAGGATTTTTGATACTATGTTCATAATTACAAATATTCGACCTTTATGTATAATTAAAGATGTATAAAAATATTAATTAAATGTAGAAATAACATTGCCTATTCTGAAAAATATACTTTGGGACCCTTGTATTTAAGTTAGATTAACAATATAGACGGATTATTTCAATAAACCAAGCTCTGCAATCGAAAAACTACTCTTGAAATTGGCAGATTTGTGTACACTTAATTTAATATATCTGGCTGTTTGTTTGTCAGAGAAGCGTACTCGCTGTATCGTTGGATTATTTTTTATATTACTAAACTCTTCATTTTCTAATACTGGAGTCCATAAAATATTATCTTGACTAATTGAAAAAGAATAGAGGTTAATGTGTTCTTTAGTTTCTAAGGCTGGTGTATACACAAAACCACTAAATTCTTCTTCTTTTCTTAAATCGATAATAATGTCACCTTTTCCATACCAATAAGTGGTAATATTATTATCAATGATACTTTCTCCTTCCTCTAGGGGTCGCAATACTTGCCATCTATATGTACCAAATTCATTTAACACTCGAATGGAGCTTTTTTGTTCCGGATTAACACAATCATAGGCACCTAGTTTATTAATATAAGCTACACCTCTAGATTGGTCTAGAATAAGTCTAATATCTTTTGTAACGATAGGTTTGGCCAATTGAATAATTTTCTTTTGTCCTACGGTCGTACCTGTATAAACTGTGTGCCATTCATTGTTTATAGCGGCTTCTATTCTGAAATTTTCTATATGTTGCCCATATTCTAACATCTCTTGGACGAGCAAGGTGTTTATTTCTTTATTTTCATCAAGTTCAAACCAAATGCTATCTCCTTCTAGTGCTTCGTGTCTTAAACTAGGAGATTTGATAAGATTGTTTGTTTTAAAGCAGTTAAGATATTCAGAAAATTCGTTTAGTCTGATGCTATCTTTTTCACTAATTAAACCTTCTCTATTTGGTGGGATTCCCAATAGAAGTAGCGAGTTGTTTCCAACAGAATGTATGTATAGGTTTACTAAATCAGCAACCGATTTAATTTCATCATCTTCTTCAGGATGATAAAACCAGCTTGGTCGGATTGATACATTCATTTCTGCAGGATACCAATGAAGTTCATTTGATTTATCTATAATTTCTCTACTGCCTAAATCAGGAGATTGAAGGTTAAGCATGAGTTGTTTATTAGTACTATCTGCACTTTTTAAATTAGGAGGAATTAGAGCAGTTACGCTCCATTCGGTATCTCGGTTTTTACCTATCTCATTGCCTATCCAACGAATGTCTTCTCCCATCATACTAACTAAAGTGTTGGGTTGTATGGATTTAATAGCTTTGTTAATCTTGATGTAATCATATTCTGGTATTCCTATAGAAGGGTCTTCTCCGTATGAACCGTCTAACCATAATTCGTATATCTCTCCGTAATTTGAAAGTAGTTCGGTGAGTTGATTAATAAATTCGTTTGTATACTCAACTGTACCAAAAGATGTAGCATGTCTATCCCATAGTGAGATGTAAAGACCAAATTTTAACCCATATTTATCGCAAGCTTCTTTAACATCACGTACAATATCCCCCTTGCCATTTTTCCACGGTGTTTGTGCCACAGAGAATGATGATGTTGCTGTAGGCCATAAACAAAAGCCCTCGTGGTGTTTTGCCGTTAAGATTGCTAACTCAAAACCGTTATCTTTTAAGGTCTTTATCCATTGGTCGGCATTTAGATTTATTGGATTAAAAAGAGATAAGTCGTCTTTTCCAGTACCCCATTCCTTTCCAGTGAAAGTATTAATTCCAAATGGAAGTAATGCTGCTAATTCCATATTTTGGCGTTGCAGTTGCAGTGGAGTAGGGACTATATTAGCAGCTATTTGAATCTTCTTTTCCAGTGTCATTTCATCTTTGAATATCGCATGTTTCTGGTGGCTCTTATTTTGATTAAAGCCACAGCTAAACAGTGTCAAAGTAAGAATAGCAAGTGCTAATAAATTATTTTTCATATAAACTCTAGTGATTGGATACTACAAATATAACTATTTATAACAGCTAGCTGTAGTGAAGTGTTCGTTTTTAATTGGTCATTATTGTCTTAAAAGAAGGGTTGTGTCCATTTTAATTTTTAATTATAATCTATTTTCTTTTTAATTAATCGGATGTATACTGCTATCTTTGTA
>JASLDF010000139.1 GCA_030151635.1 Bacteroides sp.
ATTTAAGTAGACAATACTTGCCCACTTTACTAAAACATTCTTGGGTTCTTCAGCTCTATTTCCCGAAAGCTTTAAACTAAATTCTAATTTTGGCAGGTCTTCTGACTTACTTCATCTTTGAACGTCCTTCCCATTTCTTGACAGAAACAGTGGATTAGAGTGCTGTTCAAAGACTTAATGAAGATTACAGCAGCGGGTCTGTTCAGGACTTTCACCTGATTCCCTTTTAATACATCAATATGAATAAAAGATGCATTACCGAAATTTTTCGCTAATATACGCTTTAATTTATAATAATCTAGTTTTCATTTATTCTATTTTAGCAATAGGACTTTCACCTGAAACAAAAAAAACGCTACTAAACAGATGTTTAGTAACGCTCTATGTTAATTATCCTATAACCAATTAAAGTTTATTTATTGAAAGAAAAATTTATCTTCACCAAAAGCAGGCTTCAATTGATCAAACCAAGATACTTTTTCATCATATTTTGCAAAGAAAGGAATACCAACCCAAAGTGGATCTCGCCCTTGAATAAAGCGAAGTATAAAAACTTTCTCACCGTTGATTTCTTGTACACCAACAACCTCTATTTTACCTGGGTCGTGACTCATACTTGGGCCACGAACGGTACGACACAATCCACTTACATTACGATAAGCTTCACGAAAAATGGTCCAGCAACGCTCCAAAGGAACTTCAAAATAAGCTTTAGAACCCGTATCTCGTGCAATAAACATATAATAAGGAATGCAGCTTAAATCAACTTGTCGACGCCACATCTCGGCCCAGACTTCAGGTTTATCATTGATATTTTTAAGCAACGGAGATTGCGTTCTAATCTGTGCACCAGTAGCCCGAATTCGTTTAATGGCCAACTCTACAGCTCGTGTAGATAGTTCAGTCGGGTGATTAAAATGAGCTTGAAGAGAAACATTTTTACCCGAACCAGTTATGTGGCTTAACAAAGCTATTAATTCATCGCTATCGTTATCGGTTAAATAGCGATAAGGCCAATACGACAGTGATTTGGTTCCAAAACGAATGGAACGAATGTGATTAAACTCTTCGGTTAATAGTGGTTCAATATAACTTTTAAGCAATTTGGCACTCATAACCATAGGGTCTCCACCCGTAAATAACACATCAGTCACCTCTTTATGATTTCTTAAATACTCCAGAAGTAAATCTGTCTCCTTCATTGCAAACTTCAAATCATTCATGCCAGAGAACTGTGGCCAACGAAAACAGAATGTACAATAGGCATGGCAAGTTTGTCCTGGAGAAGGAAAAAACAGAACGGTTTCTGGATATTTATGTTGCACACCTGTTAATTTAACTCCATTGATTGAAGGTACATTATGCTCTTGTCCGGCAGGATTAGGGTTCAAGGACATCCGAATTTTTAACACCTCTTGGTCAATAACAGCTTTGTCACTTCCAGCCCGCATTAAAGCATCTATACGGTTATAATGCGCACTGCTTAGCATCTCCTTGCGGGGGAAATTAAGCGTAAAGATTGGGTCGGTATCAACTTGGTTCCAATCAATTAAATCATCAACAACATAATTATTTGTCTTAAATGGCAAAACTCTACCCACCACTTCAATGTGTCTTATCAACTCTTCCGAAACACCCTTCATCTGTGGGATTTCCCGAAAATTATTCAACGTGTACGTTTTTAATTGTTTAGAAATCGTATTCATGCTCAAAAATTAATCAGATTTAGATTGACTTTAAAAAGACTAGACAAGAATATGAAGTAAATGCTTCTTTTTAAGAGATTCATTCACTTGTCCATTTAAAGATTTAGATTTAATTGAAACTCACTTCTGAATTATGAATTAATACAAGAATCAGTCAATCTGTACATTAAGTCTACATAAAAGGAACAGCAAGTTTTGATAATTGTTGACCAAACAAACCCTTTAAGCTTAATAAACTCTACATGTTACGCAACATACAACTGGATATAAACCATCATACAACAAGATATTTCATTGCATATTTAATAACAAAACAGACGTACTATTCGTTATATGTATTACTTTCAAGAACCTTTTAATTAGGTAGAAATGAATACTAAATTTTACATTTTAAAACTGATGTGTTTGCTAGGTTTATTCTTTGGAACAACCAGCTCAACGCAGGCTAAATCAAACAATATGCTAAAAAAAGGACCTTTAAAAGAGATATATTTTGCAGGGGGATGTTTCTGGGGCACAGAGCACTTCTTTCAACAGGTACGTGGCGTAGAAGGTACAGAAACTGGATATGCCAATGGTAAGACAGAAAACCCGACCTACGAACAAGTATGTGGAGGAGACACTGAGTTTGCCGAAACTGTTCGTGTGCTTTATGATCCAAAAATTGTGCACTTGGAACTTCTGTTGGAACTATTTTTTGAAACCATCGACCCTACCCAATTAAACAGACAGGGTAATGATATCGGCACTCAATACCGTACGGGTATTTATTACATTGATAAAGAAGATGCCCCAATCATTACAAGGGCTTTGTTAGACTTGCAAAATACACAATCTAAAGACATTGTAGTAGAGAACGAGCCTTTAACGAATTTCTATTCGGCAGAGGATTACCACCAAGATTACCTCAACATGAATCCAGGTGGATATTGCCATATTCATCCCAAGCTATTTGAATATGCAAAACATGCCAATCCTGAGAAGCTTCCTTCATTTAGTAAACTTGATGATGCTACACTTAAGCAACAGCTAACGGATATTCAATATCAAGTAACGCAACAAAATGCAACAGAACGAGCTTTCCAGAATGAGTATTGGGACGAAACAAAATCGGGTATCTACGTTGATATCACCACGGGAGAACCTCTATTCGCATCGACTGATAAATTTGATTCTGGTTGCGGATGGCCAAGCTTTTCAAAGCCAATTGACAAGAAGTTAATACAAGAGAAGAAAGACAATTCTTTTGGAATGATTCGTATTGAAGTTCGCAGTAAGCTTGGGGATTCACACCTAGGTCATATTTTCAATGATGGCCCATTGGAATTAGGTGGGTATCGCTACTGCATTAACAGTGCTTCACTTCGTTTTATACCTAAAGAAGAGATGGAGAAAGAGGGATATGGAGCTTACCTAGATTATGTAAAGTAACAGAGCCTAGTGTAAAACAAAAGAGCGACAAGAAATACATCTTGTCGCTCTTTTTTATCTTATATGTTTATACTTTATTTTGATATGGTTTGTGTCCATTTCGCACCACTAATATCTAATAATTCTAGTGTATATTCACCTTTTAAATTTTGGAATACATCTGCATTAAACTGTAGTAAGGCACGAGCACCTAATGGTAATATTAAGCTGTGCGCACCCGGTTTAACTTTGGCTACGTAATCGTTCACAATTTCATTGCCCGATAGTTTAGACAGTTCCTCTTGATTTAGAGAGAATAAGATATTATCCTCTGCATCTTTCAGCTTAATTCCAATTAAGAATGAACCGTAAACATCGGCACCTTCATCTCTAAACACTTTGAAAGACAATGTATTGTCTGTCAGCTTAGATTCAGTAATCGTTACGTGAGGTTTTACCGAAAGGTTATGTAATTCGCCCCAAACACCACCGTGAAAGACTTGATTCGTGAATAATGTTAAACCTAAAATTCCTATTGAACCAAATAGTACAATCTTACCAATCAGTTTTTCTTTGAATGGTAGTTCTCCAGACCCAACCAATCCAAACCATTTCTTTGAAGTAAAGCCTACATTTTTAGTTTCTAAATAATGATCGAGCGAGTACTTACCACCACCTGTAAAGAATAGAGTAAACCCAGTTGCTATTCCTAGCACCCCAATTTGCCACTCGTCCAAACAAGTTGTCCCAATCCAGCCCGAACCCATTAAGATTCCAAACGCCAAACCAAACACACCCACACTCATCAGCCTAGTAAATAGTCCAAACATAATGAACAGTCCAACTATCGCTTCAATAATTGTGAATGCAGCCATTGCCCACCAAAGCATTTCTGGGTTTGAGACCAAATACTCAATGATTGGTTTAATACCTAGAGCATGAGGAAGGAAATGATTGAATTTTTCTCCAATATAACCAATCGCTTCAGGGTCTAGTTTGTCTGCAATAATTAATCTTCTCCAGAAAGCTGAGAAATAAGTCCAACCCACTACCAAACGCAATGCAGTTGTAAACATCCCTGCATATTTGTATTCATTTTTTGTCATTTTATTTTTAGTTTAAAGTCAATATAAAAGGTATATAATTGGGGAATAACTACTAATGTAGCTACTCTACCCGCCTGTGAATAAACTAAATTCTAAATGCGATATCGTTCGTGGATAATGTAGATCGGTACGATTGCATGTACTTCTAATTCAGATAAAGATGATTCATGCAAATTAGAGTAAACACGAAAAGGAAGGGTTGTAAACAAATTCAATTCAGGAAATACACCATCAAGCGAATTCTGAAAATCGATTTGTTTAACAACATGCTGTTGTGATATAAAACTTGAGCAACCTTGAACAAGTTGTCCGTTTGATTTGTGCTCATTTTCCATTACAGGAATATCTAAAGCCAGTTTTATCTCACGTTTAGCTGAACAGGGTAAACATAGCAAAGCAACCACCAAAAGAAAGGTGGTTCTAAAAAGGATATGTTTATTACTTTGCTTCATTCTGAATAATTTAATAGACACAGCATATTCTGAGCCTGCTCAATGAAACTAAACAAGAACACTCTATAAAGGTTTTGTTTTTAAGTTTTTTTTAGAATTTATCCAACTTCAAAAACTAGTTGAGATAAAACAAAAGCGTTAAAAGCCCCCAAACAAGGGTGTGCCTTACTGAAGTCAAATTTAATTGAAAATTGTTTCAAATAATTGCAAATTAGTTATAACTTTAGAGGTAGACTTACTAACGTACTTACTTTAAAAATAGATATATGAGTTCAAACTCGATTGTAGATCCGAATTACTACAATAAAGATATTTGGAAAAAATATTTTGAATACGGACAGATTTACTTTGAAAAAGGATATTTAAGATTTTACGATTTTTCATTTGTCATGATTCGCCAATTGGGGAATAATGTGATACCAATGCTTAAAAGCATTTATCTTAATTTGGTCAATGCCCCCGAAAATGCAGACCAATTTAACTTTTCAACTCAATACAAAGATGTTAAAAAAATGGATAGCTCTATTTTCAAACATCTCGTACCCTTTAGTACTCACCTCAGTCAAGCCATCACTAACTCTACAAATTTACCAATACCCCTAACAGGTCTTGATAAAGAGTATTTTATACAAGATTGCCTAGCTGATAATATCAAAAACCTAGATGAATTAAGGGAAATGCTTTCAATACTAACAGATGACCTATTGGACCGAATGGTTTATCTGTCTTACTTAGATTCAATGAAAGAGAACAATTCGAATGAAGGAAATAATAACCTAACAGAATTTGAACAGTTGTGTTTGTCAGTCTATAGCAATGAAGTAGCACTGTACCCGATGTGGCGAAACATGTTAAGTAAACCTGCACAAAGTGCTCAAAAACTACTTATTGCAGAAGAACTTAATATAATAGAATATACGAACAATTATCGAGATGACTTACCTTCTATAATCAATGATCATACCATTGCATTTTTAAGAAAATTCAAATCTAGAAGATTGGATAAACTAAAAGGACTTATTTAGTCATTAAACTTTATAGATACGATAAAAACAGCCGAATTAATTTTAGAATTGATTCGGCTGTTTTATCTTGCATACTAAATAAAAGACATTTCAGTAAGGCTTATCATCGTTTTGGCATAGCCTTATGATATCTTTGTATTTATTGTAGATTAAATAAAAACATATACCATGTCAAATCTTGTCGTTTACAAAGCATCTGCTGGTTCTGGTAAAACCTTTACGCTGGCAGTTTCCTATATTAAACTTCTCATAAAGAATCCAAAAGCTTACCGAGAAATTTTAGCTGTAACCTTTACCAATAAAGCTACTGCCGAAATGAAAGAGCGTATAATAAGCCAACTCTATGGAATTTGGAAAGAGGATAAGGAATCGGAAAGCTACCTTAATGTGATTAAAGAACAACTTGATGAGGAAGGAGAAGTTTCCTTTAGTAAACAAGATATTCGTAAACGATGTGGAGAAGCATTAACCTATTTACTGCACGATTACAACCAGTTTCGTGTAGCTACAATTGATTCTTTTTTCCAATCGGTTATGAGGAATCTTGCACGTGAGTTAGATTTAACTCCCAACTTAAACATAGAATTAAATGGATATGATGTCATTGATGATGCGGTTGATAGCATGATCGAGAAATTGGGACCTAAGTCACAAATATTGATTTGGCTTCTTGATTATATTGACGAGAAAATTGTAGAAAATAAGAGTTGGAATGTATCTAGTGAAGTAAAAAAATTTGCTACTAATATTCTTAACGAAAACTACCTTGAACGAGGAGAAGGACTTCGTGAAAAATTAAAGGACAATAGCGTTATTCCTAGCTATAAGAAAAAGTTAAGAGAGATGAGTCAAACTGCAATCGAGCAGATGAAAGGATTCCACGAACAATTTATAGGAGAACTTGAGAGCCACGGTCTAGTACCTAGTGATCTTAAAAATGGAAGCCGTGGTATTGGCAGTTACTTCAACAAACTATACAACGGGAATCTTGGCAACGACATTCGCAATAAAACTGTAGAAAAGTGTTTAGATAATCCTGAAGAATGGGCTACAAAAACAAGTGAATTTCGCTCGCAAATAGTTGACCTTGCCAGTACTTCTCTAATGCCTTTATTAAAGGATGCTGAAGAATTTAGAGAGAAGAAAAATAGAGTTGTCAATAGCTGTAACCTATCTCTAGCTCATTTAAATAAACTTCAGCTATTGGCAGTAATTGACGAAGAGATGCGTCATCTTAACAAAGAAAAAAATAGGTTCTTGTTATCGGATACTAACTCTTTACTTCAAAGTATTATTAAAGAGGGAGATTCATCTTTTATATTCGAAAAGATTGGTTCTAACATTCGAAACATCATG
>JASLDF010000031.1 GCA_030151635.1 Bacteroides sp.
GTAACAAAAAGAGTTGTATATTCGCTTCACAACAAACCGAAAAACTATGAATAAATTTCTACTAGCACTACTTTCACTCCTAATAATAAGCTGTATGGGAAATGGGAACAAAACGAATACAGGGACTGATAGCGAAGCTAATACAGAATTAAACGACCCTAACCTAGACTTTAATGACTCGACCATTATTTATGGAGGTGGAATAGATTTAGAATACGACGAGATGATAGAATCTAGCGATATCTGGGGAGACTTAACTGATTCTAAACTTACATTTACAACCTTCATGCAGGCAGACACCATACCATTTGACCTCAATGGAACCCCTGAAAAAATACACACTTTTATAAAAATAGAATATCCCAATAGAGGACTGGAGCGAAAAATTATTGATAAAATAAATAAACAACTTCAATGGGCCATATCAGGTAAAAACACGCAACGAACCATTCAAGATGAAGCCATTCTGTTAATTCGCAACATTGCACTACAACATATTGCTATAATAAACCAAAACCAAGAATCTCATCATGCAAGATACATTAGCAATGAAGATTATCAAATTAGCATTAATATATCTGTAATTCGTTCCTATAAAAACTACTTAGCAATGGTCGTTCATAAAGACACACAAAGAAAAGATTCGCAACTCACTTACCTTAACTTTGATTTAGAAACGGGAGAAGTATTTACTTTAAAAAACATTCTATCTAATCAGTCTCAAGAAATTCTTTTATTCAACAAAAATATAAATGAAAGAATAAGCATCATTTATGATAGATCAAATAATGATATTCATTTTCCTACCCCAACCCAATTTTATCTGGCACCTGGTTTCATTTCTTTAAACTACCAATACCATGAATTATCTCCCCTAACAGAAGGTACACAAGCTATTTACATTCCATATTCCGAAATTAAAAATCAGCTAAATTTAAACAACAAACTACTTTTACAAGCTACAAATATAACTCAAATTGATAATTTCGAATAGTTATGAAGATAGTATCTTTCATATAAAGAAGCAGTCAACTTAAAATTAATTTAAAATTATTGACAATATAATATAATTAAATACTTATCTTAGCCTTCAGAATTAAGAAGAAATTAAACTTACAGAATTTAGCTTATATATTAAATAGACTTAACAGGTCTCAAACGCAGGTTCATTTACAATACTAAATGAATTAAACATGACTATAAACTATAAACCAAATAGTTAAACTAACAGATATAGACTAAGGTTTAATTACTGAAAACTTACTGAAATTATAAATATAATATTAACCTATTTTAGCTATGAATAAAAGAATATTCTTTTTAGCGAGCCTATTAATGGTGATTGGAATTAACACCACAACTAAAGCTTATACAAAAGCATCATTCAAATCAAAAAAAACTGAAGCAGTTATTGCTGTAAAAGACAGCTATGCTGCCCCAAAAATGAGCGTACTAGTAAGAATTCCGCATATAGAGGAAAGCGAAGACTTTATTATTACTCCAATTTTAAATAGTTCATTGATTGGAGATTGCTTAGGCAAAACTTATCAAGATATGGAAGTGAGCAAAGCCTTGGATATGTATATAAACGATTTCGGCTCCAAATTCCTTACTCGCATGGAAAGAGTAAGATCAAAGTCGCCGAAAGCTTTTGACGGTCAAACTTTTGATTATACTTCTACAACTAAAGTCAACCAAGTACTTTACAAAGTTCTTTCTACACAACAAACTATCGAAGAGTTTAACGAAGAGTCTCAAGATCCTATTACGATTACAAGATACTTCAATTACAATCTTAACACGGGTTTACCATTAAGATTGAAAGATATTTTCGTGAGTGCATACGATTTACAAATACTTGAAATAATGCACCGTCAGTTTGTTGAAGTATATCGTTACACACCTGGAGCAACATCTATTGAAACGCCACGTTTCGTGACTGAAAATATTGAGATTTCCAAAGAAGGTATTAAATTCGTTTATGAACCAAAATCTATTTCGAATAACTACGACAAACAGTATGAAATTTTCTTAAGTTATGAGGAATTAAGTACTGTCATTCAAAATGACTTCTACAAACTAATAGAGCCACAAAAAGAAAAACCCCTTAAAGTTAATCGTGCATACGATGCAAATAGAAGATTTTAGTATTTTCATCTAAACAGATATAAGTCAGCGCTTCCATTGGATATTCACCAATAGAAGCGCTTTTTTTTCCTGAACACATTGCTTATGTGGTGAAATTTGAAATTAATTGACGTTTTTATAGCATATCATCATAATATTAGTTAATATTGCAAAAGATATTATAGATTGATATATATGAGCCCAAGATGGCCATATTAATGACAAACAAATGTCATATGTGTGAACTGAATTACTTACAAATTTTTTAAATCTACCCAAATGAAAAGTAGAGTAACAATGCTATTATTAGCAGGTGCATGTGTTTTTACATTTTTTGGTTTCAAACAAATTCAAACAGAAAAAATGTTTTCATTAGATAGTATTTACATATCTAAAAGCTTCGTGGACGATAATTCGGACAACATCCAAGAGACGAACTACTCCATTAAGATATCGTTACCTTTCATTAGCGATTATGTTACTAAAGATGTACGTGATGAGATAAATAATAACATCATAAAAAATGCATTTGGAGATAAATACATGAACATATCGCCAAGTGAAGCTGCAGCTTTATTTGTTCAAGATAAAGCCAAGAACTTATCAAATAGATACAACACTTGTCCTAATGGTTTTTTTATCCACAAAATAACAAAGGCAGAGATTATTGATAGACAAATTTTGTGTTTAGAAAACTACAATGCTGATAACATAAATGATCTTGAACAGAAGACGAAATATCAGAACTTTGATTTAAACTCTGGAAAGAGACTACAAATAAAAGATCTCTTTACCTCTGAGTACGAATCGGAATTTAAAAGCATCATTATTAATTCACTTCGTAGTGCCTATGAAAGCAAATACAATGTGCCTATGAGTGCTTATAAATTAATGCAACTTGAACAAAACATCCTGATTCAAGAATCTTTTAGACTTAGTGATAGTGGTTTGTCTGTTTATTGCAACCTACCTAAATGGTTTGACAACAGTCAAACGGAAACAAGTATTACCATACCTTATAAATCACTATCTAAATTATTCAACAAAGACTACAAACTCATTTAAATAAGTCAAAAGGCTTATTCATTTAAATATTTTATTTATATTGACTAAATATAAAACATGTTTAGTTAATTTTTAAAATACACATTATGAATAAGTCTTTACTTTCACGATTAGTATTAGTTACTCTTCTTTTCGCATCTTGCTCACAAGCACCAGACCTTAACATTAAATCATACAACAAGAGCGAAACTGCTAATTTAAATGACAGTGCCAATGCTCCTTTTTGCGAAATCGCAATAGAGCTTGATGTTATTGAAAACCCGAAACAAGATACCGTACTTAATAAAATCAACACGACACTTATTGAAGCTGTTTTAGGCAGTAGTTTTATCAATCTGGATTATACCGAGGCTATTAACTCCTATATTAGTGGATATTCACAAGAATACATCAACAGTATCAACCCTCTCTACTTAGATGAAATTGCGTCTATTAATGATAATAATGACATGCCATCAGCAGCTTTTATGTATGAACTTGCTAATAAAACAAGAATATCAACGATAAGTCCTAACTACATCTCATTCAAAAATGAATTTTTCTCTTATGCCGGTGGTGCACATGGTATGTATAGTACAACCTATATGGGATTTGATTTAAAAACGGGAGAACCTTTAACACTTAAAGATATATTCAATGTAGATTTTGAGTTAAAATTAACTGAAGTCATCTACGAGAAACTTGTCGGTTACTATTTTGAAGATTCTTTTTTTGATTTAAAAGAGGATTTGAAACCTATTGAGAATTTTGAGTTAACTAAAGAAGGAATCAGATTTATATATCCGCTTTATCAAATAGCTCCTTATTCTTTAGGAGAACCAACTGTTATTATTCCCTACAAAGAGCTTGACTCAATACTAAATAAAACAAACCCTATTGTCAAAAATTTCATCTAAACAAAAGACTGCATTCGAAGCAAACATTTAACCTCTAACAGTCTCAAAAGAAAGATGTAGAGTAAAATCCTTACAACATATATAAAAGCCTTTGCTAAAATATCTCTAGAATATTTCAGCAAGGGCTTTTTTGTTTCCTATATTTGTTCTTATAATGTGTACCCCTCCTAAAACGAAATATAAAAGAACACGAGTAGTAGATTATGAATCATATTTTTCATAATTTAAAGCCTAAATAGTGCGAGACACATTATTATACAGAATTATTAATTATAACTAGATATAACGTATTAACAACAATGGAGTTAATCCTCAAGTATTTCCCCAATTTAAGTGAAGCACAAATTAAACAATTTGAAGCTCTATACGATTTGTACATTGATTGGAATTCTAAAATCAACGTCATTTCAAGAAAAGATATTGAAAACCTATATGAACATCACGTCCTACATTCGTTAGGAATTGCAAAAGTCATAAATTTTAAGCCTGGATCAAAAGTTATGGACTTAGGAACAGGTGGTGGCTTTCCAGGTGTTCCATTAGCCATTTTATTTCCAGATACTCACTTTCATTTGGTAGATAGTATTCGAAAAAAAGTACATGTCGCAGAGGAAGTTGCTAATGCCATCGGCCTAAAAAACATCAGCTTTAGACATGCAAGAGCTCAAGAAGAAAAACAACTTTTCGATTTTGTTGTTAGTAGAGCAGTGATGCCACTGATTGACTTGGTTGATATCATCAAGAAGAACATTTCTAAAAAACAAAACAATGCATTGCCTAATGGACTTATTTGTCTAAAAGGTGGTGAGCTTGAAAAAGAAACGATGCCGGTAAAAAACCGTACAAGCATCTTCGACCTGAATAGCGAGTTTGCTGAGGAGTTCTTTGAAACCAAGAAAGTGGTTTATGTTGCACTTGTATAGAAAATAAAATTATGAAGATAAAGAAATTTGAATTTAACATGTTTCCTGTAAACTGCTACGTTTTATGGGATGAAGATACAAAAGATGCTGTAGTTATTGATCCAGGTTGCTTCTTTGCACCAGAAAAAGAGGCTTTTAAAAGCTTTATTCAAGAAAATGGATTAAAACTTACGCACCTTTTAAACACACACCTTCACCTAGATCATATTTTAGGTAATCCTTTTGTTTGTAATGAATACGGACTAAAAGCAGAAGCTAATCAAGACGACGAATTTTGGTTAGAAGGTGCAAAGCAACAAGCTAGAATGTTTGGCTTTGAAATTCAAGAAGAACAAGTTCCGTTGGGAAAATACCTAAACGAAGGAGACCAAATTAAATTTGGGAATCAGGTGCTTGATATTATTAAAGTTCCAGGTCACTCGCCAGGTAGCTTGGTTTTCTACAATAAACAAACGGGCGATTTATTTGCTGGCGACGTACTATTCTTAAATAGCGTGGGAAGAGCCGACCTCCAAGGGGGTAATTTTAAAGACCTTAAGGAGAATATTATCAAAAAACTTTTTATCTTACCTAACGAATCGGTTGTACACCCAGGACACGGTCCTTCTACAACAATTGGTAATGAAAAAATGTATAACCCATTCTTTACAAATACCGAGAGTCATTAAGTGTTAAACTATTAAATATAATACTATGGAAACAAATTTTTTAGCGAATAGACACATTGGAATTAGCGAAAACGACCTTAAGTTTATGCTGGCAAAAATCGGCATAAACTCACTCGAGGAACTAATTAGCAAAACTATTCCTGAAGATATACGTCTTACGGAACCTATCGACTTGCCTAAAACCATGTCGGAGTATGATTACGC
>JASLDF010000172.1 GCA_030151635.1 Bacteroides sp.
ACCAACTTTCATGACTCCATGAAGTAAGTGTAGAGGCTCAATCATTTGCTGATTATTTTGTTGAACCGAATTAATCGCTTCTTGAATTGCCTCCTGTGATTTGATTGTAAATTTGTCTAAATTCATAGGCTATCCTTTCTTATTATATTATTATTTATCATTTACAAATACTATTGCAAAGCCCTTGCCATAGGCATAACAACTGTTGATAACTGACTATTTTTATATTTAACAGACAATATGGCGTAAATCATTATTAAAACCTGCCATAATAGCGGGACTCAATCTTCTAATAAGATAACAAGGTAACCTTATGAATGTTTTGCTTCAATGTTGTATCTTTGAAGGTGTAAATAATTAACAAATATTGATCTCAAAATAGTATTATGGAGCAAAAAATAAAGCTACCCGAACACGTTGTATTAATTGATGTTGAGTTCCTTAACTTCATGTTGACAAACATGAAGGGTTTTTTGGAACAACAAGTTGGAAGAGAGTTAGCCAATGTTTCTATGGCCGATTTGTTGACTTGTTTGGCTTTAGATGCTAAAGTAGAAGAAGGAGCCAAAGAGATTCAAGTTTTACTGATGCACGATAAAAGCATTACAAAGGTGGAATTTGCAGATCCTAGTGATTTGGAAAAAGAGTTAAATGGTGTAGCTTTTAAAAGTAGCCTAGGAGAATTTTCATTTGCTGCTGTATCAACAGAGAATATAACATCAACAGAGGAGCTTTACCAGGATTTACTTCAAATTACTTTTAATTCGGAAACGGTTAAAAAGGTTATGGTTGTAGCTCCAGAAGATTATGACAATCGCCTTTTAGCAACTTTTAAAGATGATAAATTAGGAAAAGAGTTATATCAATTCCGTATTTCAGAACCCCAAAGCAAATTACCATACAATTGGGATATGTTGGTTTTCCCTATTATGAAGGCATTTGGTGTAGAGGGTAGTGAAATCTAACCTATAATATAAGGTACATAATGTCCGATTTTAGATTGAAGGTGTTTTTGTCTGTTGCCAAACATCTCAGCTTTACAAAGGCTGCGAAAGAGTTGTTTATCAGTCAGCCTGCCATTTCAAAGCATATTCAAGAACTTGAAAGCGATTTTAAAGTAACACTGTTTGAACGTAAAGGGAACAGTATTTCTTTGACATCAGCAGGAGAGCTATTGGTTATTCATGCGGAAGAATTGATGCAGCAATACCAGCAATTAGAATTTGATATGCACCAACTGCATGGTGACTTTGTCGGAGAGCTCCGTATAGGTGCGAGTACGACAATCTCACAATATGTATTACCTCCCATTCTGGCTCGTTACTTAGAGGCTTTTCCCCGTGTAAAACTCTCTCTGTTTAGTGGTAATTCCCGTGAGATTGAAGATGCACTTGAGAATCACCGTATTGATATTGGTTTTATTGAAGGTATATCAAGAAGAACAACGCTAAAATACATTCCTTTTTTGAAAGATTCATTAGTGGTTATTGCCAGTAGTGCTAAAGCTAGACGAATGCCAGATAGGCTTGCTGTGGCTGATATTTATGATTATCAGCTCATCTTACGTGAGCAAGGGTCGGGTACACTAGATGTTATCGAAAAATCTTTATCCTCGGCACAAGTAAAGCTCCGTAATCTTAATGTCCCTTTATATTTAGGAAGTACCGAAAGCATAAAACTCTTTGTACAAAACTCCAATAGTCTAGGTATTGTATCAACACGTGCAGTCCAGAATGAACTAGCTGCTGGGAAATTGAAACAAGTCCAAGTTGAAGGGTTGGATGTGGATCGTGAATTTTGCTTTGTAACGTTGCATGGAGAACAATCTGAGTTATCAAATAAATTTATTCGTTTTGCCTCTCAGTATAAAGAGAAGTTATAGCTTATAAAAAAAGAATATTGGACTGGTATTAAAGGAGTGATTATCTTTGCAACAAAATAATAAATTATGACTCAAGCAAAAACATCTCCTTTAGCTGCTAAATTGTATCAGTTTATCATAGCAGCTATGCTTATAGTAATGATCATCGGATTCGTACCTGGATTCTCGTATGTATCTTCTTGGTTAACTCCTCCTGTGGCCTTATTCCTAGGCTTAATTTATGCGTTGATTTTTGGTCAACCCTTTCCAAAATTTAATAAAAAAGTATCGAAGTACTTATTGCAATACTCTGTTGTAGGTTTAGGATTTGGCATGAATCTTCACGAATCTATAGCATCGGGTAAAGATGGAATGATGTTTACCATTGTTTCAGTAGCTGGTACAATGATTATTGGTTGGATTATTGGATCTAAGTTTTTAAAAGTTGATAAGAAAACCTCCTATTTAATTAGTTCGGGTACTGCTATTTGTGGTGGAAGTGCAATTGCTGCTGTTGGTGGGGTGCTAGATGCCGAGGACGACCATATGTCTGTATCATTAGGTACTATCTTTATTTTAAATGCGATTGCCTTGTTTATATTTCCTGCAATTGGCCATTGGTTAAGTATGGATCAGCATCAGTTTGGTACATGGGCAGCTATTGCTATTCATGATACAAGCTCGGTTGTCGGTGCTGGAGAAGCATACGGTGAAGAAGCTTTAAAAGTGGCTACTACCATTAAGTTAACGCGTGCTCTTTGGATTATTCCATTGGCTTTAGTAACTACTTTCTTGTTTAAATCTAAAGGTAAGAAAGTGTCTATCCCTTGGTTCATTCTATTCTTTATCGTGGCGATGTTAATTAATACGTTCTTCTTAGCAGATTTCCCTGTATTGGGTAATACTTTAAATGTAATTGCTAGAAAAGGGTTAACCATAACCTTGTTTTTTATCGGAGCCTCTCTTTCCAGAGATGTTTTGTCGTCGGTTGGTATTCGACCATTAGTACAAGGTGTTTTATTGTGGATCTTTATCAGTTTAGCATCTTTAAGCTATATCCTTTGGTTCTAATTTAGGGGTTAAGTTTAAATACAAAAGTGAGCAGTCTTATTTAGGCTGCTCACTTTTTTTGTGCTTAAGAATTTGATAGGGTAATTCAAGTGTGAGTTGTCTACGTTTGCTATGAGATTGTAATGTAGTATTACATCGTGAAATCTTGATATTGGAATTTTTTACTGGATTTATTGACGAGTTGAAAATAATTTACAAAAACAGGTCTGACTAATAATGTATTTAAAAAAACATTATTAGTTAATAAAAGTATAATATAAGCGAGAACAATATTTGTATTGGCTTGTTTAGTAGGTATTAAAGGGAATATTAACATTGGTGTATATGTGTTGTTGATTCATGTCAATGTCACTTTCAAGACTTTATAATGAATAATATTACAAAACAAAGACATTAATGTGATTAAAATACTCTTTTTGGGCTTGTATTTTTATACTTGTAGATATTTTTTATGTAATTGTTAGGTAGTAAAATGACAAAATAATAATTTGCGAATCGTAAAAATAAAATAGAGCTATTCGTAATAAGTGTTGGACTTGCTTTTATTAATCTTTGTAAATCATGAGTTTGCGTATATTTTATTTGTTCAGAATAGTTGTTTATCCTTGTTGTAGATGGTGTAAGTTCTGTAAAAAGTTGGGTTGGTACTGTAATTTTATAATTAGATAGATTACACTCAATAATCTTTTATAAGGTACGTGAAAATATAAATTTAAGAAATACTGCAGGTATTAATATACATATATTAGAAATAAATATTCACATTTAAAAATCAAGTTATGGTAACTAAAAAAATTAAGTTTTTTGCTGCATTGGCAGTAGCTTCGTTAGTGGGCTTAACAAGCTGTTCTAACAACAACGAAGTAACAGAAGGTATTGATAATGGAAAAGAAAAAAGTGTTTTCTTGAAAATTGAACAACCTAAGAGTGATAACAATTTTACTACTCGTGCAGAAGGACCTAGTCAAGCAGCAGAAACAGTAAATTTTGGATCGGGTCATTTATATTTTGTAGCTTCTAATAAAGTTATTGTAAAGCATTATGAAATTACTGCTGAAGATAATACACCAAGTGAAGCTAATTTAAGTAAAGTTGGTGTTAAACAACTAAGCGATGGTTTTACTTTTGAGCACTTGCCATCTGTTGTGCAGTCTGTTTATATAGTAGGTAATACGACAATTACTAAGGTATCTGGTTCTATTGGTGGTGTTGTTGATCAAAACATCAAGGTAATTGATCAATTAGATTTGAAGAATGCAAATTTATTTGGTCAAGCTCAACTTGCGAAAGTTCTTGAAACTGAGAATAAATTTAAAGCAGAGGTGTTAGTTTCACCTACAGTAGCTCGTTTAGAGTTAACTAAGATCCAATCTAAAGGTGATGTAATTACAGGTTTTAAGGTTAAAGGTATTTTTGTAGATAACTTCTTTACTGAAGCACACGTTGATGGAGATACACCTAATACTGCTTCAACAGGAGGTTCTTCAAAAGATGAATTTAAGAAAGGTACTACTACTTACGATAATGAGTTAGAGAAGGTAGTTTATGATTGGTACGCTAAACCTCTTGGAGCAAAACCTGTTGAAAATGGATTTGCAGCAGCACCAAGTGTTGGAGATAATGTTTGGGGATATAACTTATTTGCAAAAAAAGGTAATAAAGTAGCTCCTAGACTTGTAATTCTAATCAGTGAAATTGAATCCGTTGATGGTAAATATGATGGTGGTGAGTTATTTTTAACTGCTAAATTAACTAAAGGTGGTGTAAGAATAGCAGATATTGAACCATCAAAAGTTTACACAGTTGGTGGTGAAAATGGTATCATCTTTGATGAAACGAATTTATTTCCTAATCCAAACGGCGAATATATTGATGCAGAAGTAACTGTAACTTTAGCTACTTGGGAAAGAGAAGACTTAGGTGTTGAATTATAATAATTTACACTTATAATATATTCATATTCTCTCGAATAGATTTTCTGTTCGAGAGAATATAATCTACCTGCAAAACACGCAAATAAAACAATGAATCTCATGAAACATCTTCCTATATATTTATTAGTTATGTTGCTTTGGCTATCTAGTAGCTGTGTGACTGACAGTACAAAAGATTGTATTTATATTGATAACAATTTGAAGTTGGAGTTT
>JASLDF010000002.1 GCA_030151635.1 Bacteroides sp.
AAATACCTCTTTCGTGATCCGCCTGGGGCTCGAACCCAGGACCCCAACATTAAAAGTGTTGTGCTCTACCTGCTGAGCTAGCGAATCATCTTATTGCTGTTTAGCGAGTGCAAATATAGGGGCTTCTTTTTTATTCTCCAAATTTTAAAACGATAAATTCTTAAATAATTTCTAGTAGGAAAGTGTAATTAGGGCTTAAGTTGTTTATTTTTAGTGGTGTATAATTGAAAATATTTTTTTGAAAATACTAGATAAAAAATGCTTAAGAACTATTTTGAAATGAATTTATCTAAAAGTAGCCATTTTTATATAGATGTTAAACTCTGAAAAACATGTAAATAAAGAGACTATTTGTTTGTTTATAACTAGTAAATTCGGTAATTTTGCCAACCGATTATTATCAGATCAAAAGAATTTAAAAAGTTCTATGTAAACAGATTTACTCTTTGTCCGGGAGTATTCTATTTATTATAGAGCAAATTAGTAGTAACATTAAAAAATTATTAAGAGTGGATACTTTAAGTTATAAGACCATTTCTGCTAACAAAGCGACTGTTGCCAAAGAATGGGTAATTGTTGACGCTACTGACCAAGTATTAGGTCGTTTAGGATCAAAAGTTGCTAAGCTATTGAGAGGAAAGTATAAACCAAACTTTACTCCTCACGTTGATTGTGGAGACAATGTAATTATCATTAATGCTGATAAAGTTAGAATGACAGGTAATAAAATGAACGATAGAGTCTATCTTTCATATACTGGCTACCCAGGTGGTCAAAGAGGAATTACTCCTGCTCAACTTCAAGCAAAACCAGACGGTGATGATAAATTACTAAGAAAAGTTGTAAAGGGTATGTTGCCAAAAAACAAACTTGGTGCACAACTTCTTAGAAATCTTTATGTATATGCTGGTTCTGACCACAAACATGAAGCTCAAAGCCCAAAATTAATTGATTTAAACGCACTTAAATAATAGAGATGGAAGTAGTAAACGCATTAGGAAGACGTAAACGTGCTATTGCTCGTATTTACGTAAGCGAAGGAACTGGGAAAATTACTATCAATAAAAGAGATCTTACAGAGTATTTTCCATCAAGTATTCTTCAATATGTTGTAAAACAACCATTAGAAACTATTGGTGTTTCTGATAAATATGATATCAAGGTTAACCTAACAGGTGGTGGATTCACTGGTCAATCTCAAGCTTTACGTTTAGCTATCGCTCGTGCTTTAGTTAAAATTAATGCTGAAGATAAATCAGCTCTTCGTGCAGAAGGATTCATGACACGTGACCCTCGTTCAGTTGAGCGTAAGAAACCAGGTCAACCAAAAGCTCGTAAGAGATTCCAATTCAGTAAACGTTAATTTTTGCTGGATTTATTTCTGGGAGATTTTACGTTTAGTATCTAAACTACTGGGACTCATTTTTAGAAAGACTACCCAGCAGTTGGTTTAGAAAAAAACAAAAAAGAAAGTAAACGAATAAAAAAAAGTAAAATGTCAAGAACAAATTTTGAAACTTTATTGGAGGCTGGTTCACACTTCGGACACCTTAGAAGAAAGTGGAATCCTGCTATGGCTCCTTATATTTTTATGGAACGCAATGGTATCCATATCATTGACCTACATAAAACTGTTGCTAAAATTGACGAAGCTGCTGAAGCTTTGAAAGAATTAGCAAGATCTGGAAAGAAAATTCTTTTTGTTGCTACTAAAAAACAAGCTAAAGAAATCGTAGCTGATAAAGCTGCTGCCGTTACTATGCCTTACGTTATCGAACGTTGGCCAGGTGGTATGCTTACTAACTTCCCTACTATCCGTAAGGCAGTTAAAAAAATGTCTACTATTGACCGTCTTACTAAAGATGGTACATACTCAAACCTTTCAAAAAGAGAAGTTCTTCAAATTTCTCGTCAACGTGCTAAGCTAGAAAAGAACTTAGGTTCTATTTCTGATCTTACTCGTTTACCATCTGCACTTTTCGTGATTGATGTAATGAAAGAAGATATCGCTATCCGTGAAGCTAAACGTTTAGGTATACCTGTATTTGCTATCGTAGATACTAACTCATGTCCTAAAAATATTGACTATATCATTCCTGCTAATGATGATGCTACAAAATCAATTGAGGTTATCCTTGATGCTTGTTGTGGTGCGATTAGAGAAGGTCTTGAAGAAAGAAAAGCTGAAAAAGTTGATATGGAAGCTGCTGGTGAAGCATCTGCTGCTAAAGGCAAAAGAAAAGCTACCAAAGCTCGTTTAGACAAAGCTGATCACGACGCTCTTAACGCAGGCAAATTATCTGCTTACGTGAAAGAAGACGACGAACAATAATTTATTGACATAGTGCTGATGGGATACATCTGTGTGTTATTTATTATGTAAATAATACGCGCGTGATGTGTGCCATCGGCACTTGTTTTCTATATAGTAATTATAAGTATTAACTAAAAATATAAAGATATTATGGCTGTATCTATGCAAGATATCCAACACCTTCGCAAAATGACTGGTGCTGGTATGATGGATTGTAAAAACGCATTAACTGAAGCTGGTGGTGATTTTGACAAAGCAATGGAAATCATCCGTAAAAAAGGTCAAGCAGTTGCTGCAAAACGTTCTGATCGTGATGCTTCTGAAGGTTGCGTTTTAGCAAAATCTTCAGGTAATTATGCTGCTATCCTTGCGTTGAAATGTGAAACAGACTTCGTTGCTAAGAATGACGAATTTATCAAATTGACAGAAGATGTTTTGGATCTTGCTATCTCTAACAAATCTGTTGATGTTGAAGCTGTTAATAAACTATCTATGGGTGGTGTAGCTATCGAACAAGCTATTACTGATCGTAGTGGTATTACTGGTGAAAAAATGGAACTAGATGGTTATGGTCACGTTGAAGGTGAGTCTGTAGCATTCTATATCCACCCAGGAAACAAATTAGCAACAATTGTATCTTTCAATCAAGCGACTGACGAGCACGTAGGTCACGAAGTTGCAATGCAAATTGCAGCAATGAACCCTATTGCTGTTAACGAAGCTGGTGTTCCTGCTGAAGTTCTTGAAAAAGAAAAACAAATCGCTGCTGATAAAGCTCGTGAAGAAGGTAAACCAGAAAACTTGATCGAACGTATTGCTCAAGGTCGTATCGGCAAATTCTACAAAGAAGCTTGTCTATTGAACCAAGAATTCGTTAAAGATCCAAGTATGACAATTGCTCAATACTTAGACAAGTCAAGCAAAGGTCTTACTGTTATTGACTTCAAACGTGTAACTTTGAACGAAGAGTAATCTTTTTTATTCAAAATATACAGAAAGAGGTATCTAAATTTAGATACCTCTTTTTTTATCCTTTGGGTTTTGTTTGACTGTATCCTTCATCTTTAAGAATCTGAAGTACGCGTTCTTTAAAGTCTCCTTGGATAATAATTTCTCCATCTTTGGCAGAGCCACCAGATCCACATTTGCTTTTCAGGAATTTTCCTAGCTCTTTTAGATCATCATCACTACCTAAATAATCTGTAACTAACGTAACAACTTTGCCAGCTCTTCCTTTTTTATCTAGCTGAACCCGAAGTTTCTGTTGGCTTTTCGGAAGGGTTTGTTCTTCCGATTGATCGTCTTCTTCGTAGCTGAAATCTGGATTTGTAGAAAAAACCACATTTAGTCTTTTCTTCCAATCATTATCTTTTTTCATAAAATACATGTTTAATAGACCGCTAATGTATTTATTTTATTTGCAAAAATGAAATAATAGGGTCTTCCTTAGGAAGCTTTGTGGTTATGTTTATTCATTCTTAATTATTTAGTGTATTTTTGTAATAACAAAATGAATATAGTTATGAGCAATCAAACACCGTATGAAAATAAAATTAAAGTGCCGGAACCAACTTTGCGTCGTCTTCCTTGGTATTTATCAAATGTACGGTTGATGAAAAAAAGGGGTGAAGTCTATGTCTCATCTACTCAGCTTTCTAAGGAGACAAACATTGACTCTTCACAGATAGCTAAAGACCTTTCTTATGTCAATATTTCTGGTAAAACTAGAGTCGGATACCAAGTCGATGAATTGATCGTTGTTTTGGAAGACTTTTTAGGTTTCACTTCAATGCATAAGGCGTTTCTTTTTGGAGTGGGTAGTTTAGGTGGAGCTTTGTTAAGAGATTCCGGTTTGAAGCACTTTGGTCTTGATATAGTTGCGGGTTTTGATGTAAACCCTGAGTTAGTTGGAACCGAAATTGACGGTATCCCAATTTATCACTCTGATGATTTTAAAAAGATGATCGTGGAACATAATGTGAATATTGGTGTTCTAACTGTTCCAATAGAGATTGCACAAGACATAACCGATTTTATGATAGATGGTGGTATTGAGGCAATTTGGAACTTTACACCATTTAGAATCCGTGTACCTGAAGAAATTGTTGTTCAAAACACTTCACTTTACGCTCATTTGGCTGTTATGTTTAATCGTTTAAATTTTAATAAGTAACATATATGAAGATTATTCACATTGGTAGTAATTTTCTAAACGCTAAAGAACCGGAAAAAGAATTTACGGTTTATTCTAAACCAGACTCAACATTGTTGAAGGATGGTAAACCTTTCTTTATTCCCGATTTTGCTAAAAATATTTCTTACGAACTGAATGTTGTGTACCGAATTAATAGATTGGGTAAAAACATCTCTCAGCGTTTTGCTCATCGTTATTACGATGCTGTAACTATGGGTTTGAGCTTGACAGATACCGAGATGTTTACAAAACTTATTTCAGAAAAATCACCTTTAGAGCTTGCTACTGGGTTTGATGGGTCTTCTATTTTAGGTACTTTCTTATCGAAAGAAGAACTTGATTTATCTAACTTTAATGTGCGCCTAGAGGTAGATTCGCATACTACTCAACGTCTTTCTATTTCAGATATTAAAACTTCAATTGATGAGATTATTGCTCGTCTTAGTCAGTTTTATACATTCAAAATAGGTGACCTTATCTTTATTGGAGATTCTGTTGATGCGGTTGGAACTCTGCAAATAGGGCAACAATTCAAAGGATTTATGGGTAACGAAGAAATTTTTAATTTAAAAATCTGTTGATAATGAAGATCAGAGTCGGATTTGGTTATGATGTACACAAGTTTGCAGAGAATAGAGATCTGTGGCTAGGTGGAATCAAAATAGAATATGATAAGGGATTAATAGGGCACTCTGATGCCGATGTATTAATTCATGTAATTTGTGATGCACTACTAGGAGCTGCTAATCTTCGTGATATTGGTTTTCAATTTCCCGATACAGCATCAGAGTTTAAAGATATCGATAGTAAAATTCTTTTAAAGAGAACTTGTGAACTGCTAAATGAAAAAGGTTATCGCATTGGTAATATTGATGCTACAGTCTGTGCAGAGTATCCCAAGTTAAATCCTCATATTCCAGCCATGAAAGAAGTAATGGCTAAAATAATGAGTATTGATATTGAAGACTTATCTATAAAAGCAACTACTACTGAAAAATTGGGATTTGTTGGTCGCCAAGAAGGTATAGCAGCTTATGCAAGTGTTCTTATAGAGAAGTGAAACTATCAATCAATACAAATTAAGAGCCACATAAAGGGCTCTTTTTTGATTTTATAGCATAACAGTCGAATTTAAATATGATGAATAATAAACGGGTCTTAGTTGGTTACAGTGGAGGAATTGATAGTACTGCTGTTTGTTTAATGCTTATTGAGCAAGGTTATACACCTGTAGCTGTTACTATGCAAGTTTGGGGTGATATCCCTAGCGAAGCGGAAGAAGGTGCAAAGGCATTGGGAGTAGAGCATTATGTAGCTGATGAGCGTATTGAATTCAAAAATAAAATTGTTGATAACTTTATAAGTGAATATAAACAAGGACGTACTCCAAATCCTTGTGTTAACTGTAACCCTAAATTTAAGTTTAGAGTGTTATTAGATTATGCAAATAAATATGATTGTGCTTATATTGCAACTGGCCATTATTCATTAATTGAAGAGTTAAATGGGTATCATTATTTAGTTGCAGGGAATGATCAACATAAAGATCAATCGTATTTCCTTTGGAGGTTGGGGCAAGACGTATTGAAACGGTGTATTTTTCCATTAGGAAAAATGGATAAATCTGAAGTTCGTGCATACCTTGACGATAAAGGGTATCATAAAAAGGCCTCGGGGGGTGAGAGTATGGAGGTTTGTTTTATTAAAGGAGATTATAGAGATTTCCTGAAAGAACATTACCCCAATTTGGATAATGAAATTGGTAAAGGTTACTATGTAGATAAGGAGGGCAAGAAGTTGGGCGAACACTTGGGATTTCCTTACTACACAATTGGTCAACGTAAAGGACTTAATATAGCGTTAGGTGCTCCTGCTTATGTATTGAAAATTAATGCAGAAAAGAATACGGTTATGCTAGGGGATGCTCAAGATCTATTGACAGATTTTATGTTGCTTGAGAATGATGAGTTAGTTAATACTACTGATATATTTATGTGCAACGATTTGACAGTTCGTGTGCGTTATAAGAGTAAGCCAATACCTTGTAAAGTAATAAGGATTGAAGATGGTAGGTTATTGGTTCAGTTTCTCGAAACGGCTTCTGCTATTACACCTGGACAATCGGCTGTTTTTTATAGCGGTAAGCGTGTGCTAGGTGGTGCCTATATTGCATCTCAGAAGGGCATCAGTTGGATTGTAGAACAGCATAAAGATTTATTGGTATGAAAAGATTAATATCTATTTTTGCTCTATTACTAACTGTTGTGAGTTTTAGTTATGCACAGGTTGACACTTTGAAATATCGAATTAGTTTATCCGATAAATTAGCATCAGAATATAGTATTCATAAGCCTGAACAATTCTTATCCGTTAAAGCCATTGAAAGACGAAAGAAGCAAAATTTGCCAATCGATGAGACTGATTTACCTATTAGTAGCTATTACCTTCGTTCTATTCAAGAGTTAGGTGCTAAGGTTTTGGTAACAGGGAAGTGGGATAATTTTGTAACTGTTGTTTGTAATAGCCAAGAATCAATTGATAAGATTAAAATGCTTCCTTTTGTAAAAAACGTAAAATTAGTTTGGTCTGCATCTAATAATAGTAATGATTCAAATATGCCAGATAGAGATAGCCTGGTTAATAGAATGCAACATTACGATACTTACTATGGAGCAAGTGAGGATCAAATTAAATTAAATCATATTGATAAGTTGCACACCGAGGGATATAAAGGTGAAGGAATGACAATAGCTGTTATTGATGCAGGTTATCACAATATGGATCGAATTAAAGGTCTTAAAAATGTATCAGTGTTAGGAGTGAAAGATTTCGTGAATCCTGAAAGTGATATCTATGCCGAGAATAGTCATGGTTTGGCAGTACTTTCTTGTATGGCAATGAATAAGCCTCATTATATGGTAGGTTCTGCTCCTAAAGCCTCGTATTGGTTGTTGAGAAGTGAAGACGATTCCTCTGAACATAAAATTGAGCAAGATTATTGGTCGGCTGCTGTAGAATTTGCAGATAGCGTAGGTGTAGATGTCATCAATACTTCTTTGGGGTATAATACGTTTGATGATTCTTCTCAAAATTATGAGTATAGAGATTTGGATGGAAAACATTCTTTGATGTCTAGACAGGCATCAAGGGTAGCAGACAAGGGTATGATTCTCGTATGTAGTGCAGGTAATGCTGGTTCTTCATCTTGGAAAAAGGTAACTGCACCTGGTGATGCAGATAATGTGATTACGGTAGGTGCTGTTGACTCAGAAGGTCTTCTGGCACCTTTCTCTTCAATAGGGAATACGGCTGATGGTAGAGTTAAGCCTGATGTGGTGGCTGTAGGCTGGAAATCGGCAATTATGGAAACAGATGGAGTAGTGGGTATTGCAGACGGAACATCTTTTGCAACTCCGACTTTATGTGGTATGGTAACTTGTTTATGGCAGGCTCTTCCTCAACTATCTGCTAAAGAGATTATTAATCTGGTGCGTGATTCTGGAGATCGTTCAGATTTTCCAGATAATATATATGGTTATGGTGTGCCTAACTTTTGGAATGCTTATTTAAAAATGAAAAAGTGATGGGTGATGTCTTGTCTTTATTGGAGCTGAATAGCTTGGTTCGAAAAAGTCTTGAAACTTGTTTACCTAGTACTTATTGGATAAGTGCCGAGTTGAGCGATGTGCGTAGTAATTCTACGGGACATTGTTACTTAGAATTTATTCAGAAGAACGAACATAATAACTCCTTGATTGCTAAAGCACGGGGTATGATTTGGGCAAATCTTTTTACTATGCTTAAACCTTACTTTGAAGAATCAACTGGAGAATCGTTTCGTTCGGGGCTAAAGGTAATGGTTGAAGTAGAGGTGAAGTTTCATGAACTATATGGATATAGTTTGGTCGTAGTAAATATAGACCCAACCTATACGCTTGGAGATATCGTTAAGAATAAGAAGGAAATAATTAAGCGATTGGAAGATGAAGGCGTTATTCATATGAATAAGGAATTAGAGTTCCCAATCTTACCACAACGTATTGCTGTTATATCTTCTGTCACTGCGGCTGGTTATGGAGACTTCGTTGATCAGATTAAAAACAACGAATATGGTTTCCCTTTTTATGTCGAGTTATTCCCAGCATTAATGCAGGGAGACCAAGTTGAGAGGACCATACTGAATGCATTAGATGTTATTTTTGAGCGTCAAGATGATTTTGATGCAGTAGTTATTATTCGTGGAGGTGGTGCAACTTCGGACTTAAGTGGCTTCGATACGTATGCACTGGCTGCAGGCTGTGCTCAATTCCCATTGCCCATAATTACGGGGATTGGTCATGAACGAGATGATACGGTACTTGATGTAGTTGCAAATAGACGTGTTAAAACACCAACTGCTGCTGCCGAATTTTTGATAGCAAGGGTTTTAGAAACTATATCTACATTAGATAATTTATCACAACGGTTAACAGATGGGGTAAAGCAAATATTGTATGCCGAGAAGCAGCGAATAAATGAATTGCAATATCAATTTCCTTCTGTTGTAAAGCTAGCTATTAAAGAGCAACAGCATAAGCTTAAAAATACGTTATCGACACTCAAAAGCAGTACGAAAATGTTCTTGACACATAAACAGTTTGAACTCGAGGCTATGAAGTCTATTGTGAAGAACTCATCACCAGAGATGATTTTAAAGAGAGGTTATGCGATTGTTAGACAAGATAATCAGATTATAACATCAACTAAAAATATTGATCAAACGAAGTCTGTGTCTATTGAGATGAAAGACGGGATTATTGAAACTAAATTGTAGATTATAATGGTAAAATCAGTAGAAAACACAAGTTATAAAGATGCAATTAAAAGATTAGAAGAGATTGTTGAATCAATTGAAAACCAAGAGTTAGATATTGATGTTCTTGCTTCTCAAGTGAAAGAGGCTAATACGCTAATTTCAATCTGTTCTAAAAAACTTAATGCAGTAAATACAGAAGTTGAAAAATTACTAGAAGATAATAAGGATTAATTTGAATAAAAGTTATCTTTATGAAAGTAAGAATCTAATAATACATAGTATGGAAAAAATTGATTGGTCAAATTTAGGTTTTGGCTTGATGCCGACAGATTACAATGTTCGTGTTAATTATCACGATGGTAAGTGGGGAGAACTAGAAGTGAGCAGTAGCCCATATTTAAATATGCATATGGCGGCGACTTGTCTTCATTACGGTCTTGAAGCTTTTGAAGGTATGAAAGCCTTTAGAGGTAAAGATGGAAAAATTAGAATCTTTAGAATTGAAGACAATGCTAAACGACTTCAAACATCTTGCGCTGGAGTAATGATGGCTCAACTTCCTGTTGAAACTTTTGTAGAAGCAATTAAGAAAGTTGTTCTACTTAATGAGCGTTTTGTTCCTCCTTATGGTTCTGGTGCATCTTTATATATCCGTCCTTTAGTAATTGGTACGACTCCTTTAGTTGGTGTTCATCCAGGTAAAGATTTTACATTCCTAGTGTTTGTTACACCTGTTGGTGCTTACTTTAAAGAAGGTTTCAAACCAACCCCTTATGCAATCTTAAGACAATATGACCGTGTGGCACCTCGTGGTACAGGACGTTGGAAAGTTGGGGGTAATTATGCTGCTGGTATGGCTTCTGGCGAACACGCTAAGTCTTTAGGGTACTCGGCTGTATTGTTCTTGGATGCAAAAGAACAAAAGTATTTGGACGAATGTGGTCCAGCTAACTTCTTTGCCATTAAAGGCGACAAATACATTACTCCTAAATCTGAGTCTATTTTAGACTCTATTACCAATAGAAGCTTAATGCAGCTGGCAGAAGAAATAGGTTTGACTGTTGAAAGAAGACCTGTTTTAGAAGAAGAATTAGCAACGTTTGATGAGGCTGGTGCTTGTGGTACTGCTGCAGTAATTAGCCCAGTAGAGCGTGTAGATGATTTAGATAAAAATAAATCTTACGTTATTGCTAAAGATGGTAAAGCAGGACCTATATGTACCAAGCTTTATGAGAAACTTAGAGCAATACAATATGGTGATGAGGCCGATAAATACGGTTGGATTACCATTGTAGAATAAATATAATAATTTTTAAGATATAATTAATGGGTAAAGGTAAACTTGCGAAGTTTGCTGACATGGCTTCGTATCCTCATGTTTTTGAATATCCTTTTCATGTGTTAGATCAAGGTCCTTTTGAGATGAAAGGAAAATGGAAACAGGATTTTTTCAAGAATGATAATCCTATAGTTTTAGAATTGGGTTGTGGAAGAGGTGAATATACTGTCGGTTTAGGTAAACAATATCCGGATAAGAATTTTATCGGGGTTGATATAAAAGGTTCAAGAATGTGGTCTGGAGCAACTGAAGCTCTAAACTTGGAAATGAAGAATGTGGCGTTTTTAAGAACTAGCATTGAAATCATCGAGCATTTTTTTGATGCAAATGAAGTTGATGAGATTTGGTTAACTTTCTCGGATCCTCAAATGAAAAAGGTGACTAAACGCTTAACATCTACTTTCTTTATGAACCGATATCGCAAGTTTTTAAAGAATAATGGATTAGTGCATGTAAAAACAGACAGTAACTTTATGTTTACTTATACCAACTTCATGGTAGAAGAGAATAAATTTCCTGTATTGTATAGCAGTAACGATCTTTATCACTCTGATTTAGTTGATGATATCTTAGGAATTAAAACTTATTATGAACAACAATGGCTTGATCGTGGTTTAACTATCAAGTACATTAAATTCTTACTTCCGCAAGAGGGTGAATTAGTAGAGCCTGATGTTGAAATAGAATTAGATTCATATCGAAGTTATAACAGAAGTAAACGTAGTGGTTTACAAACAAGTAAATGATAATTTAAAATGCAGATCTATCCTAAATTAATTTTAGAAGCTTTGACTAAGGTCCGTTATCCAGGTAACGGGAAAAATCTTGTTGAAGCTGATATGGTTGACGACAATATTAGAATTGATGGAAATAAAGTAACATTTTCATTGATATTTGAAAAACCTACAGACCCATTCATAAAATCCGTTATTAAAGCTGCCGAAACAGCTATTTTGACGTACGTGAGTGAGGATGTTGAGATTGCTGGAAATATTGGTGTAACGACACTAAAAGCAGCTCGTCCTGAAGTGGGCAAGCTTTTACCACAAGTAAAAAATATTATAGGCGTATCATCTGGTAAAGGTGGAGTAGGTAAATCTACTGTTTCTTCAAATCTTGCTGTGTCTTTAGCTAAGCTAGGTTACAAAGTAGGATTATTGGATGCTGATATTTTTGGACCTTCGGTTCCTAAAATGTTTCAAGTGGAAGATGCTCGTCCTACTATGGTAGAAGTTGCTGGTCGTGAGTTAATTGAACCTATTGAAAAATACGGTGTAAAGTTGCTTTCTATTGGTTTCTTTGTGGATCCAAGCCAAGCTACGCTTTGGCGAGGTGGAATGGCAAGTAATGCTCTGAAACAACTAATTGGTGATACCAACTGGGGAGATTTAGATTATTTGTTGATTGACTTACCTCCAGGAACAAGTGATATTCACTTAACTATTGTTCAAACTCTTGCTGTTACGGGTATTGTTGTGGTAAGTACGCCACAAGATGTCGCTTTGGCAGATGCACGTAAAGGTGTAAATATGTTTACGAACGATAAGGTAAATGTTCCTATTTTAGGTTTAATTGAGAATATGTCATGGTTTACACCTGCAGAATTACCAGAAAATAAATATTATATTTTTGGTAAGGATGGTGCTAAGCGATTGGCTGAAGAGCTTAATGTGAAATTGTTAGGTCAAATACCTTTGGTTCAAAGTATTCGTGAAGGTGGTGACGAGGGTGCTCCGGTAGCATTGAATGAAGATTCTATTACTGGTAGAGCTTTCATTGGAGTTGCAGAGCAAATTGTAACTCAAATTAATGAGCGAAATGATAGTCAAGCTCCAACACAAATAGTAGAGATAACTACCAAGTAATTTAAGATAGTAAATCCATAAAAAAGGTCGGTATTACATTTCGTAATACCGACCTTTTTTATTCACTTAAATCGTGTATAATTAATATCCTGCACGATACTTATTATCTGTATCATCTTCCATCATTCCGATGTATGATTTGTATCTAGAAGTACTAATATGATGTTTTTCAACCGCATCGAGTACTGCACATCCAGGCTCATGAATATGGCTACAATTGGCATATTTACATTTTTTTGAGATTTTAAATATCTCAGGGAAGAAGTGACTTATTTCTTCTTTCTCCATATCAAATGTGCCAAAACCTTTAATACCTGGTGTGTCGATAATATAGCTATTGTTATCATCGAACATACACATTTCTGAATAGGTTGTTGTATGCATACCGGTTCTGTGATGTTCAGAAATATCACCTACCTTAAGTTTAAGGTCGGGAATTACTGTATTGATAACAGAAGACTTACCTACACCAGAGTGTCCAGAGAAAAGGGTTACCTTCCCTTTAAGCATAGCTTTCAATTTATCTATTCCTTCGCCCGTGATAGTCGAAGTTTTGATACATTCGTAACCAATGTAAGTGTACAAATCAATTAATGCATCAATATATGATTGATCTTCGTTTTGATAGAGGTCAATCTTATTGAATACAAGGATCGTCTTTACACGATAAGCTTCTGCAGAAGCTAGAAAGCGATCAATAAATGTAGTCGATGTTTCAGGTTGTTGAATGGTAACAAACAGAAAGCTTTGATCTAAATTGGCAGCTAAAATATGTGATTGTTTAGATAAGTTCGATGAACGTCTAACGATATAGTTTTTACGATCTTCGATTTCAACTATAAAAGCCGTACCTTCTTGATTTTTTTCAATCATCACATAGTCACCAACGACAACTGGATTGGTACTTTTAATTTCCCTCAGTCGGAAATTACCTCTTATCTTACATTGAATGAGGTCACCATCATCTGTTTTAACCAGATACCAACTCCCCGTGTTTTTAACAACTAGTCCTCGCACTATAGATATTGAATTAATTATACAGTCATGATTTCTTTTTCCTTTTCTGTAAGGATTTCGTCAATGTTCTTAATGTACTTATCATGTACTTTTTGAACTTTGTCTTCTGCATCTCTTTGTGCATCTTCCGCTAGACCATCTTTAACAGCTTTTTTAAGTGTATCGATACAATCTCTTCTTGCATTTCTAACACTAATTTTAGCTGTTTCACCTTCACCTCTACATTGTTTAGAAAGTTGGATACGGCGTTCTTCTGTTAGTGGTGGAATGCCGATACGAATAACTTCACCATTGTTCTCTGGCATAATGCCTAAATCAGAGTCGATGATTGCTTTTTCGATTGGCTTGAACATAGATTTGTCCCAAGGTTTAATAACAATACTTCTAGCATCAGGAGTAGTGATAGCAGCTACGTTGTTTAACGGAACAACCGAACCATAAGAATCTACTCTGATACCATCTAGAAGCTTTGTGTTTGCTTTACCAGCACGTATGTGAGATAAAGACTCTTCAAGATACATGATCGCAAGATCCATTTTATCTTTAGCTTCATTAATACAACTATTAACGTCAATCATATTTTAGTTATTTAATTTTAGTGTGAATTATATATTCAATGTTAGCCATTATGTACTAGCGTACCAATTGCTTCTCCATCAATGACTTTCTTTAAGTTACCAACAATATCCATATTAAACACAACAATTGGCAAGTTATTTTCCTTACACATGGTTGTTGCGGTTAGATCCATTACTTTAAGACCTTTGTTGTAAATTTCATCAAAAGTAATTTCTTGGAATTTTGTTGCAGTAGGATCTTTTTCAGGATCCGCAGTGTATATGCCATCAACACGAGTTCCCTTAAGCATTACATCAGCCTCAATTTCGATGCCTCGAAGTGATGAACCTGTATCAGTAGTGAAGAATGGATTTCCTGTACCAGCAGAAAAAATAGCAACCTCACCATTCTCTAGTGATTCAATTGCTTTCCATTTTGAATAGAATTCCCCAATAGGCTCCATTCTTACAGCTGTTAGAACACGAGATTTAACGTCAACAGATCCCAAAGCCGAGCTTAGTGCTAAGCTGTTGATAACTGTAGCTAACATTCCCATTTGGTCACCTTTTACTCTGTCAAATCCTTGACTGGCTCCCGACAATCCGCGAAAGATGTTACCACCACCAATAACAATACCAATTTGTACACCCATTGCGTGTATTTCCTTGATTTGTTGAGCATACTCCATTAGGCGAGTATTGTCAATGCCATGTTGTTGTTTCCCCATTAAGCTTTCACCGCTTAATTTTAAAAGAATTCTTTTGTATTTTGCCATATACCTTGTCGATTTATAAGTACAAACTTAATCAAAAAAAAGGATACTTTAAAAATAATATAAACAATCGGTTTATATATTTGTATAGTATTATTGGTATAAGTTTTACTAACTTGTACTATTGATTGTTCGATGAAATTTTAAGTTAGTATTATGTTCAAGAAATACATATTGATCCTCCTCTTTTTTTTGATTTTCACTTCTTCCAAAAGTCAAGTTAATGACTCTATTGTAGCTGAGATTTTAGTTCAGTGTGAGCAGAAAAATTGGGATAAAGTTTTGGCTTTATTTAAGCCTTTTGCGCAGCTGGACCCTCATAATGCTGAGGTATTTTATTGGCTACGTGCGGCCGAGAATGAGTCTATCAAAGGAAAAGTTCTACCTATTTTAGCCAAAAGTTATCTAGCAAATAATAATCCAGCTAAGGCTATTGAACTTTATAAAGAGATGGTGTTAAAAACAACACAGCCTGTGTCTATACTTTTAGACATTGCCGAAACCGTTATTTCTTTAGGTGATGTCCGTGTTTCACAACTAATTTATGAGAAGATACTAGAGAAGGATAGTACCAATTTAAAAGCTAATTTATTCCTAGGTAACTTCATTTACTTGCGAGGAGAGAAAGAGCGTTTAAGAATTGAGTATGTGTATTCTAAAAAGAAAAAGCATACTCGAATGGAGTATGCTGAGTACCGTAAGGAATTAAGTAATCTATTTGATTTATATTATATAAAATCTAGAGAACACTTGGTAAGAGCCAATAAATTGCGACATTCTGTTGAGTTGGTAAATACCATTCAGAAGATAAATGATTTAGAAGAACTACTTAAATAATATACTTAACCTCCTTAAATAGGTATTCTTTTAATTCTCCATTTGTTTTTTCTATAGTAATAATGCCCTCTTGATTGACATTTAAGATTCGGCCATTAAAAAGTTCATCTTTGTCTTCAAAAAGGTGAACTTCTTTGTATCTATATAGTTCCTGATGATAAAGAATATCAATCTCTTCCCACTTATTTTGGTGCAGCTGTTGATACAAATCTAGAAAATGAGCAAGATATTCATCAAGTAGCCTATCTTTATCTACTGTAATTCCAATACAATTTTTTAATGATATGGGATTCGGTGCATCAGATAAAAATAGAGTTTGATTCACATTTAGGCCTATGCCAATAATTGAAGAGTCAATTTGTGCTCCACTTAAGTTGTGTTCAATTAAGATACCTGCTATTTTATAATCATTAATGTAAATGTCATTTGGCCATTTAATTTTAATCTTCTCACTACTGATGTACTTTTCAAGCGTCTTATGCATGGCGATAGAAATTACCTTTGATAGCAAGAATTGCTTGTTTATGGGTAGAAAAGTAGGGTCAACGTTAAAGCTGAATGTGAGATTTTTATTAGCTTCAGACTCCCAATAATTACCACGTTGTCCTTTGCCAGCACTTTGGAAGTGTGCAGTAACTACAACATATTTATCAGTTTGATTACTGATTATATTTTTTAAATAATTATTGGTTGAGTCAACCTCTTCTAAAGAAATATGTTTGTATTCTATGTTGTTCATAACTTAAAATTGGAACGGAACGAACACTTCTTTATAGTGCTCTAAAAACGATTTATTTGACTTTGAAACAAAGGTAATTAGATCAAAACGAATATCCTCGTCAATTTCAAACTCTTGAATGTATTGATTTGCAGCTTTAAGTAGATTCTTTTGTTTCTGAGTCGTTAATGCCGCCTCTGGTTCACCATACTTTAGTGATGACCTAGACTTTACTTCAATAAAGCAAAGTATGCCATCTAGCCGAGCGATGATATCAATTTCTAAATGTGCGGTTCTCCAGTTGACATCAACTATTTCATAACCGTCTTTTTTTAGAAACTCGATTGCAAAATTCTCTCCTTTTTTACCTAATTCATTATGTAAAGCCATAGTAATTGTAAAATTAGGCAATTAATGTTTCTTAATTAAAAAGGTAAAGGTATTTTTGCACTAGAATGAAAAAGAGAGAAGAGTGTAATAAATCCGTTAATGTTGAGATCAAACGAGCTCAGCGTTTAACATGTTTCCTTAGTGATGAGGAAATGGCGTTTATTGAGGGTTATTTGAAAAAAAATAATATCAGTAATCGCTCACGTTGGATGCGTGAAACTCTTAAGTGTTTTATAATCCAAGATATGGAAGATAACTACCCAACTCTTTTTGACGAACATGAAATGAGAAGATAAGGCTGATGTTAGGACACGATTACTTTATGAAACAAGCCCTTATTGAGGCGAAGAAAGCCGATGAGGCTGGAGAAATACCCGTAGGGGCTGTAGTAGTAGCTAATGGAACAATTATTGCGAGGTCACATAATCTGACAGAATTGCTGAATGATGTGACAGCTCATGCAGAAATGCAAGCGATAACAATTGCGGCTGATGCCCTAGGAGGTAAATATCTAAAGGATTGCACACTATATGTAACGCTAGAACCTTGTATAATGTGTGCAGGAGCTCTTGGCTGGTCTCAGCTTAAACAGATTGTGATAGGAGCCAATGATGAAAAACGTGGTTTTAGACAGTTTGCCCCCCAAGCCCTTCACCCTAAGACAGAAGTAATTGAAGGAATCCTCGCTGAGGACTGTCGCATTTTACTACAAAATTTCTTTAAAAGACGTAGAGGATAGGAGAAGAATTAGTTTTCCTCGTTTGATTTAACCTCTTCAAAATCAACATACTCACCTTCGTCGTCACCAATTACTTGTTTACCAGTATTGTTAGTTTGACTCGTTGAATTCGTTTGCGAAGAGTTGTAACTTCTTGAAGAAGATTGTGATTGTGACTGGTTTGAATTTTTGCCCCATGATTTCTTCATTGACGCATAAGTTCTGTAAACCTTAGCCCCAACAGCTAAAAATACTCCAAGGATAATGACAACAATTGCAATAAAAAATGAAAATATGGCTTTAAGCATAGCTGAATTTTTTTTTCTGTTTTAAATAAATCTATATCTCTTTAAAAGCAAAATCTATGCCAAAGATGTTACTGTTTCTTTTGAGTAACTAGAGAAAGTACAATATACCAAGCAATGACAGCTGCTATACCACTTAATCTGAAGAAAATAAGTAGTGGAATTGCACCGATAATAAAAATGTATTGAACTTTGTTATCGCTCCATTTTAAATTCTTTACTTTTAGGGCAAACATAGGTAGCTCGGCCGTTAGTAATAAAGAGAATATAAGAGTTAAGAGTAATACCCAAAGTACATTAATTTCATAGCTTAACAATAAACTCCCGCTTCCCGCAATTAATGAACCCCAAAATAGGGCATTTGCTGGTGTCGGAACCCCAATAAAAGAACTCGTCTGTCTTTCGTCGATGTTAAATTTAGCCAATCTTAGTGCAGAGAAAGCTGCTATGATGAAAGCGAAGTAGGGCACATAGGCTCTTATCGATTCAAGAAAAGCTGGATATTGTAGCGCTGGTTCTTTTAAGAAGGTAAATATTATCATAGCAGGAGCAACTCCAAAGCTAATGTCATCTGCTAGTGAATCTAGCTCCTTACCTATGGGGGAAGGTGCATTTAATAATCTAGCTAACATACCATCAAAAAAGTCGAATATAGCACTAAGAACAATAAAGCCTAGTGCCAATTCGTACTTAGCCTCGTAGGCCATTACAATTGCTATACAGCCTGAAAACAGGTTTAAACATGTAACAGTATTAGGTATTTTCTTTGTAATGGCGTTTGGCATACTTCTTTATTTTAGTTTAGCAATAACAGTTTGATTACCAGTAGTAATATCACCAAGTTTAACACAAGGTTCCGAACCAATTGGTAGATAGATATCAACACGAGAACCAAATTTAATAAAGCCCATGTGTTGGTCTACAATACACTCTTCACCCTCTTTTGCATAAGTTACAATACGACGAGCAAGTGCACCTGCAATTTGTCTAGCCATAACTTCATGTCCCTCAGGAGTAGTGATTACAACCATTGAACGCTCGTTATCTGTACTAGCTTTTGGTAACCATGCTTTCATAAACTTTCCGTTTTGATGTGCTACTTTTTTCACAACACCATCAACAGGATACCAGTTTGCATGAACATTTACAACACTCATAAAAATTGAAATCATCAATCTTTTATCGTGGAAGTATTCGTTTTCTTCTACTTCTTCTACAACAACAACTTTACCATCAACCGAGGCGACAACTGTCTTCTCTGTATCTCCTTCAAAAACGCGAATTGGGCATCTGAAAAAGTTTACAAGTAATAGGTAAAGTACTGTACTTACTGTAGCAAATAGATAGAACGGTACTTTGTTGTCTATAAATTTGTATAGTAGTATATCAATGATTAAGAAAGCTATAAAGCTTCCAACCAATAAGGAGATCCCTTCGTGGTGGATTCTCACTTTCTTCAATTTTTGCAATCTTGATGAACGATTCATAAAATGTTAAAATCAATTTGTTGACAAAAGTAGAGTTATTTTAAAATATCCACAAACAAAAGTCATTATAAAACGGCTTTGATGCTAACTTTTTACTGCATACCTTTGTTAGATGTAACCCTAGTTTTACGTAATATAAGCTTTTAATAGGCTTTAAACCAATAATCTAGTATTACTATTCAAAACTAAGTATAAAATCTCCCAAAATATAATTATATGCAAGATTATGTTCATTTACATGTCCACTCCCAATATTCTTTATTAGATGGCCAGGCTAGTATTAAGGCTTTGGTTGATAAAGCAATAGGTAATGGTATGAAAGGGCTGGCTTTGACCGATCATGGAAGTATGTTCGGAATAAAAGACTTTTATAATTATGTAAGCAAGAAAAATGGCCCGATTAATGGAGACATTAAATCGTTAAATAAGAAAATAAAAGCACTCTTAAAAGAAGGTAAGAATGAAACCGATTCCGAAGTTGTATCTATAAAGGAAATGATTTCCGACAAGCAGAAATTACTTTTTAAGCCAATTTTTGGTTGTGAAATGTATGTGGCCCGTCGCAGCATGGATAAAAAAGAAGGAAAACCGGACCAAAGTGGTTATCACCTAGTTGTGCTGGCTAAAAACAAAAAGGGATATCATAACTTAATTAAGTTGGTTTCTAAAGCTTGGACTGATGGGTTTTATATGCGACCACGTACAGACCGAGCCGAGTTAGAAAAATACTCCGAAGGACTGGTTGTAAGTACTGCTTGTCTAGGAGGTGAAATCCCCAAGAAAATCACTCAAGGTAGACTAGAGGATGCTGAAGAAGCTATCCAGTGGTTTAAACGAGTGTTTAAAGATGATTTTTATCTAGAATTACAAAGACATAAAGCGACTAAACCTCGTGCGAATCATGAGGCCTTTCCACTGCAACAGAATGTGAATAAACATATGTTGGAATTTAGCCGAAAATTTGGAGTTAAGCTAATCTGTACAAATGACGTTCACTTTGTAGAGGAAGCACATTCTGAGGCACATGATCGTTTAATTTGTTTAAGCACAGGACGAGACTTAGATGATCCGAATCGTATGTTATATACGAAGCAAGAGTGGATGAAGACACGCGAAGAAATGAATGAAATTTTTAGCGACTTGCCAGAGGCTCTGTCTAATACAGTTGAGATTCTAAATAAGGTGGAGTTTTACTCTATTGATCACTCTCCAATTATGCCTACTTTTGATATTCCTGTTGATTTTGGGACTGAAGATGGGTATAGAGAAAAATATTCCGAGCAAGATCTTTTTGAAGAATTTACTCGTAACGAGAATGGGGAAGTTGTGTTGACACAACAAGAGGCGGAAGCTAAGATTGATAACCTAGGAGGTTATGAGAAGTTATATCGTATCAAGCTAGAAGCCGATTACTTACATAAATTAGCTTATGAAGGAGCACGTGTGTTTTATGGAGATCCTTTATCGCCTGAAGTAGATGAGCGATTGAATTTTGAGTTGTACATCATGAAAACGATGGGTTTTCCAGGGTACTTCTTAATTGTACAAGATTTCATTGCAGCAGCACAAAATGAATTGGGTGTTTCTGTTGGTCCAGGTCGTGGATCTGCGGCAGGTTCGGCTGTTGCCTATTGTTTAGGTATTACTAAAATTGACCCCATTCGCTTCGATTTGCTGTTTGAGCGTTTCTTAAATCCTGATCGTATTTCACTTCCCGATATTGATGTTGATTTTGATGATGATGGTCGTGGAGAAGTGTTGCGTTGGGTAACCAATAAATATGGTCAAGAAAAGGTGGCCCATATCATAACATATGGAACAATGGCAACGAAATTAGCCATTAAGGACGTTGCTCGTGTTCAAAAATTACCTCTTTCGGAATCCGATCGATTAACTAAGTTAATTCCTGATCGTATTCCCGATAAAAAAATAAATTTGGCCAATGCCATCGCTTATGTTCCAGAGCTACAAGCAGCCGAGGCGTCACCAGACCCAATTATTCGTGATACAATTAAGTATGCTAGAATGTTGGAGGGTAATGTTCGTGGAACTGGGGTACATGCTTGTGGAACCATTATTTGTCGTGACGACATTACCGATTGGGTTCCGGTAAGTACAGCTGTTGATAAAGAGAGCGGCGAGAGAATGCTGGTTACTCAATATGAAGGCTCTGTTATTGAAGATACAGGATTAATTAAGATGGACTTCTTGGGGCTGAAGACCCTTTCCATTATTAAAGAAGCTGTTATTAATGTTGAGTTATCTACAGGTGAAAAGATAGACATTGAGAATATAACGTTCGAAGATGAGGCTACTTATAAACTATATAGTGAAGGTAGAACCATTGGAACATTCCAATTTGAGTCGGCAGGGATGCAGAAATATCTTCGTGAATTAAAGCCTTCTGCCTTTGAAGATTTAATCGCGATGAATGCGCTGTATCGTCCAGGACCGATGGATTATATCCCTGATTTTATTGACCGTAAACATGGACGTAAACCAATTGAGTATGACATTCCAGTTATGGAGAAATACTTGAAGGAGACCTACGGTATCACTGTTTATCAGGAGCAAGTGATGTTATTGTCGCGCCTTTTGGCCGACTTTACACGTGGTGAATCGGATGCTTTGCGTAAAGCCATGGGTAAAAAGCTTCGTGATAAACTAGATGTCATGAAGCCGAAGTTTATTGAAGGGGGAAAGAAAAATGGTCATGATCCTAAAGTTTTAGAGAAAATTTGGGGCGACTGGGAGAAGTTCGCTTCCTATGCTTTCAATAAATCACATGCTACTTGTTATTCTTGGTTGGCATACCAAACAGCCTATTTAAAAGCCAATTATCCATCGGAGTATATGGCCGCTGTTATGAGCCGTAATATTTCAAAGATTGATGAAATTACGAAACTCATGGATGAGTGCAAAGCCATGGGAATTATGGTACTTGGTCCAAATGTAAACGAGAGTAACTTGAAATTCACAGTGAATAAAGAGGGAAACATTCGTTTCGGATTGGGAGCAGTCAAAGGAGTAGGAGAAGGTGCTGTGCGTGCCATCGTTGAAGAACGTAAAAAAAACGGCTTGTTTACGGATGTATTTGACTTTATTGAGCGTGTTAATCTAAATGCATGTAATAAAAAGAATATGGAGAATCTGTCTCTTTCGGGTGGATTTGATGGTATGGGATTAAAGCGTGAGCAATACTTTGTTGAAGTAGCCAACAATGAGACTTATTTAGAATCGTTGATGCGTTATGGTAATAAATTCCAAGCCGATAAAGATCAAGCAATGAACTCCTTGTTCGGTGGTGATAATGCCATTGAAATAGCAAGACCTGAAATTCCAGAAGCTGATGCATGGAGTGATATGGAATTGTTAAACAAAGAACGAGAGTTGGTTGGTATTTATCTATCTGCACATCCTCTAGACGATTATTTTGTTATTCTTGAGCATGTGTGCAATACAAAGATGCAAGAATTAGATGATAAAGAGGCTCTTGTGAACCGAGAAATAACGATGGGTGGAATGGTTACAAGTGTACGAAGAGGCATGACGAAGAACAATAGCCCGTATGGAATTGTTAAGTTTGAAGATTATTCAGGATCGGCAGAATTACCACTATTCGGAAAAGATTGGATATCCTTTCAAGCCTATATGAATGAAGGAATGTTGCTATTTATCAAAGCTCGTTGTCAACCAAGACAATGGAATCCAAATGAGCTAGAATTAAAACTAACAGGAATTGATTTATTAAGTGATGTTAAAGAGGATGTTGTTGAGCGCATTACCGTTCTTTTACCGTTAGAAGATTTAAATTCTTCGTTTATTTCTGAACTTTTTGAACTCTCAATGCGTTCAAATGGGGCAACTGAATTATGTTTTAAAATTAAAGATGGGAGCTCCAATCAAACGTTGGATTTCATATCTTCAAAAATTAAAGTATCAGTTGGTAAAGAATTTATATCTTTACTTCAGGAACAACCGAATTTATCGTTCCATTTAAATTAAACAGATTTATAACTAAAATAAAAATAGAAAAATGACACTAGAAATTACAGACGCAAACTTCAAAGAGTTACTAAATAAAGGTGAGTTACTAATTGTAGACTTTTGGGCTCCATGGTGTGGACCTTGTAAAATGGTTGGACCAGTTATTGACGACCTAGCTAATGACTATCACGGTAAGGTAACAATTGGTAAATGTAACGTTGACGAAAATTCAGACCTTCCAGCTGAATTTGGTATCCGTAACATTCCTACAGTTCTATTCTTCAAAAATGGTGAAGTTGTTGACAAACAAGTAGGTGCTGCTCAGAAATCAGCTTACGAAGAAAAAATTAAAGCTCATATGTAATTAAGTTACAAAGAGTTTATACCTTTGTGTAAATTATATTTTATATGAATAACGATAAGAATTTTTCATTAGACGAAGATACGCTAGAAGACTTCAAAATCATTGAGTTTGTTCGTAACAACCTACCTACAGATTTAAAAGAAAAGTTTTCAGACGATCAGTTTTTCTACTTCCTAGATCTACTTTCAGAGTATTTGGAAGAGAGTGGGGTGTTAGACGCTGCTGACGATGAAGAGGTGGAAGTACCTCTTGAAGGTTTAGTAAATTTCATTGTTCAAGAATCTAAAAAAGACGAAGTCGGTGAATTCGAACATGATGAAATTCTACTAGTAGTTCAAGCTATCTTAGATTACGATAATTGAACATATTGGTAATAATAAAGAAATTAAGGGCGAAGAATATTACATTCTTCGCCCTTTTCTTTTGCGTTCATTTGGCTTGACTTATTACCTTACTAAGACGAGTGAGTTCTCTTTGAAAGAAGACAGACCTCTCTCAGTAAGAACACTCGCTCTTCATTCTAAGGAGGAGAACATACTTATACACACATATAAAACGGGCTAGAATCTCATGGAAATTCTAGCCCGTTTTATATATGTGCTGTTTGAATGCAATGTTTATTGTTGCATGTTCATAACATCAATTTTATGATAGAAAAGAAGCGCAATGACCATAAGTGCAATGCCAATGATTCCATAAACAATACGAACCCACTTGGGGCTTAGGTGACTGCGTAGGAAGCTCAAGTTCCTAGAATTAAGAAACCATTTTGCATTCGACATTGCCGAGATGAAACAAATGGCACCCGCAATAAAAAATATGCTAAGCATAATGTAATGGGGAACCATACTTGGAGCTTCTTTCATATCCATCTTAGTTTTGTAGTTTCACAATTCTAGAACCGTCTTCTAGTTCTTCAATATTAACTTGAACTGCATCCTCAGGAAGAAGATCTTCAATTAGTTCAGGCCATTCAATAAAGCAAATAGCACCACTATATAAGTAATCTTCATAGCCCATATCATAAACTTCTTCTAGTTTTTTGATTCTATAAAAATCAAAATGATAGATAAGCTCGGCAGTCTCTTCAGAGCGGTATTCGTTTACAATCGCAAATGTTGGCGATGTAATAATATCTTCAACTCCTAATTCTTCGCAAATGGCTTTAATGAAAGTTGTTTTACCAGCTCCCATTTTACCATTGAAAGCATACACAGTGTGTTCGCCCATTGCTGCAACAAATTGTTTTGCAGCCTCATTGATTTGATCTAATGATTGTATTTTTATTTCCATGTTGTAATGGCGTTATTTATTTTTGATATAAACGATTGTTTTGCAAATTACGTAAATTAATATCGAGAAAAAAATGATCGATGCCCCAGAAGGCACATGTAGTGTATAAGAAATAGACAAACCACCTAAGCATCCTAAAAACCCGATAAGAATAGAAAGCCAAATGATTTTAGAGAAGTTGTTACTAAACAAATTTGCCGTCATTTGGGGTATTGTTAAAAGAGAAATGACCAGTACAATGCCAATCATGTGCAGTGTTGCAACAATAGTAAGTGATATGAACATCATTAAGATGTATTCAAACCATTCTACAGGCATTCGTTGCGATTTTGCATACTCCCTGTCAAAGGCAATAGTTTTAATTGGATTAATATAGAATCCAAAAAAGAGACTCAATAATAGTGCCACTATGCCAATGAAGTATAAATCACCTTTACTAATGGTCAGGATATTGCCAAATAAGTAGGTCGAAAGCTCGGGTGTAAAACCAGAACCTAGGAAGGTGAAAATTACACCTACTGCCATTCCAAAAGTCCAGAACACTGCGATAGCTGAATCTTCACGAATTTCTTTTTTCTTGGTAAGCCATTCGACTCCAAACCCCGAAAGAATTGAGAAAATAGCCGCTGAGGCTAGTGGGGAAAAACCAGTATATAAACCAATTCCAATTCCACCCAATGAAGAGTGGGTTAACCCCCCACTTATAAACACCAAGCGTTTGGATACAATATATGTACCAATAATTCCACAAGCAATACTTGCGAGTAGGCTACCAATAATAGCATACTGAAAGAATTTATATTGTAGAATCTCCATAGGGCTTAATGAATTCTTCGTTCTCCGATAATTAAAAAAACTTCGTCTTTAATGTCTTCTGGTAAGTTTATACCTCTAAGCATTAAACTTCTTACCCAACCTGCTACATCAGTATCTTGCATGGTGTAAAAAACATCTCTAAATAGATCCGACTGTTCGGCTGTATAATCTTCTGGAGTATAGCCAATAAATTCATCAAGTTCTTCGTCATCGTAGTACTCAATTTTTTGACTGACTGCAGCTAATAGACTGTCCTTTTCGCAGGTTTGATGTTGTCCACAGCATTCTGTGTCAACTTCGACAATTTCCGGGAATTCTTCTATTTCTCCTTTTTCAATTTTCTTTTTTAGTTTTTTATTGCGTAAAGCTCCAGCTACAAAAGCCAAAACTCCAACGGCAACTAAGAAAATGATTAGTTCTAACATAATAATTAAAAATTGTTCAGTTACAAAGTTAAAGGATATCTCCCCAAACTCTACTTTTGTTTCACTTTTTTAGCAGTTTAACCCCAGCTTTTTGTAAATCTTCCCAATATAAAGGGTATGATTTTGTAACAACCATTGGTTCGTCAATTGTTATCTCTGGATAAACAATTGCCGCAGGAGCAAAAGCCATTGCCATTCGATGATCTTCGTATGTACTTATTATCGGGTTTTGTTCCGAAGGACACGTTTTGCCCTCCCAATAGATTGCATGATCGCCATCAGCTTTAAGGATAAAACCTAACTTACGCATTTCTACAATTAAAGCTTCAATACGGTCGGTCTCTTTAATTCGTAGAGTTTCAAGTCCACTGAATCTAAAGGTTGTACCCAATAACGCTGCAGTAACAACAAAAGTTTGTGCTAAATCGGGAATTTCTTTAAAATTAGCTTCAAGATGATCGGTTACATTAGCACCTTTTTTTAACAAAATACCTTCCTCTGTTTGTTTAAGGCTGATGCCTAGTTTTTTAAATAATTGAGCTCCTTTAGAATCACCTTGAAGGCTGTTTAAAGTTACGCGAGATAAAAAAATCTCACCTTTTGGAGCTAATGCTAGCATTTCAAACCAGTATGATGCAGCACTCCAGTCGGCTTCAATTACCATTGCTGTGGGTTTATAAAGAACTCCTTCAACTTTAATTTCGGAGGAGTTTAGCCATTGTATTTTTGCACCGCAAGACTGCATGAGTTGCATCGTCATGTTGATATATGGGATAGATGTAATGTTGCCTTCTAACTTCAGTGTTAGTCCTTGTTCAAAGGTTGGAGCAACAAGAAGTAGTGCTGATATAAATTGAGAGCTCACAGAGCCGTCTAGTTTTATTTCGCCACCTTTCAATTTTTTCCCTTTTATTCTTAATGGAGGAAAATCAACATTATTCACATACTCAATATCTGCACCTAAAGACTTTAGGGCATCGACTAGTATATGTATTGGTCTGTTTTGCATTCGCTCAGTTCCTGTTATAACGTGTTCTCCCTCTGTTACTGCAAAATAGGCTGATAAAAAACGCATAGCCGTTCCAGCTGCCATAATGTCAATAACTTCATCAGAGGACTCCAAGGCTTTAATAGTAACATCGGTGTCGTCACATTTAGCTAAATGAGAAGGACGGATGCCATTAGGTGTTAGTGCAGAGATGATTAGGGCACGATTACTAATGCTCTTTGAGCTTGGTAAATCAATAGTACCCAATAGGTTTAATGGAAAATCTAACGAATATTGCATGGTGTATTTACTATTTCTTAATGTAGTGATACAAAAATACAGCAAAAATGTTTGATTCAACAATTAATGTTATGAAGATGTGAGGTGGCTATCAATTTTGTATATTTGTGAATACGAAACAAATTAATAATACAATGCGAAGAGTTTTATTCTATAGCTTACTAATTATCTCATCCCTTACAGCTTTGGCTCAAAAGCCTCATGTAAAGGGGTTAAATACGATTAATATCGAGTCGGCCAAGGCCCATATAAATTTCCTAGCACACGATGAACTTGAAGGTCGTGAAGCAGGTTTTCAAGGTGGCCGTGTGGCTCGAGAGTATATCATCTCCAGATTGACCGAGTTGAATGTTCAACCCTTCTTTGATGGGAAATACACTCAGCCGTTTGAAGCAGTAAAAGTAGACCATCAGCGTAAAGGTCGCTTCCATGTGCATCCGGATTCAATTTCTGAATTGAAAAAAGACACCCATCAAGCGTTACAAATGAATAATGTACTTGGTTTTATTCCAGGTAAAAACAGCAATGAATATGTCATAGTAGGTGCACACTACGACCATTTAGGTCTTGATCCTTATTTAGCTGGCGACCAAATTTACAACGGTGCTGATGATAATGCATCAGGTGTATCGGCGGTACTTCAAATTGCGAAAGCATTTGTAATGTCTGGTCAACAGCCCCAACGTAATGTTGTATTTGCTTTTTGGGATGGCGAAGAAAAAGGGCTTCTAGGTTCTAAGTTCTTTGTGCAAGAGTATGATAAACTAGACCAAGTAAAGGGATATCTTAATTTCGATATGATTGGACGTAACAACAAACCCGACCAACCTAAACATGTAGTTTATTTCTATACGGAAGCAAACCCTGTTTTTGGCGAGTGGTTAAAAACAGATATTGAAAAATATAAGTTAGAGTTAGAACCAGACTACAGAGCTTGGGACAAACCGGTTGGTGGTAGTGATAATGGTTCATTTGCCAAACACAACATTCCAATTATTTGGTATCATACGGATTGGCACAAAGATTACCACAAACCAACAGACCATGCAGAGTTGTTGAATTGGGAAAAGGTGGTTGAAATAACAAAAGCATCATTCTTGAACATGTGGCACATGGCCAATGACAAGACTTTCTAATTTAGCAGTCAACAAATAAATAATAAAAGGATTGATAAACACTTAATGTGCTATCAATCCTTTTTATGTATTCTAGCTCTTGATACTTGTTTAGTATCTTCTTTTGAACTGTCGGTTTATTTCTGCTTTTGTTCGCGCATCATGTAGAGAAGCTACTGCCCAAATGGATGCAGGAAGCCATCCTATGCACGTTAGTTGTAAAACTAGGCAAAGAATGCATGTGAAAATTTTTCCTCGTAGAAGGAAAGATAATGAAGGAAATAAAACAGCAATAAGTATCATTGTGTAATGGAGATGTGTAAATTTAGTCTTAAAATAATAGAGCTGAATTCTTTTTAATTCAGCTCTATATTATTTACATGAATGCGAAAACTATTGAAGGTGTTCTTCAATACCAATAAATTGGAAAGGTTTCGCTTTTTTGAATTTAGACACGACATTACCTGTATAGGTTTGTCCGTCTAAAAGATTTAGTTTCTTAACTCCAGCTTTAGGAGAGAAGTCTATGTCTTTCAGAGGCATACTTAGTAAGTTTGGTTCTAGTGCATCTTCAAAATAGTAGACCAAGTTGGTTTGGTCTGCCATACTTCTCCATCTCGTAGAAGAAATGTTTGGTTGATTTGCTGTACTTATACCAAAAGGTACTGAACAGTTTCGAATAACGCTAAGTGCTGCATAAACAGCTACTTTGGGATCATCTGTATGTGCTACAGCATCTTTGTAAAATGAAGCCCTTACAAAGCGGTCTGCGGCACGATTGGTTCCAGGTAACATGGTTGTCCCTCCAATTTGTTGCCAATAATCGTTCAAAGCTAATTGTTTCTCAAAGGTAGGAGAGTTAGTCATCACGTTGTACGACTTGTCGTGGTGAATAACCAATTTGCCATCAATATATTCAAAGATAGCATTATCGCCTAGAGCATCTGAGATTGAAAGGTGCAGTGTTGCCATTCGCTCTCCCGTTGGCATCATATCCGAAATAACCAAAAAAGGTTCGTCTTTTAGTTCGTTCACGGCTTCTTCAACAGTTGCATAATTATCTAGTAGGTATTGCACCCAAGCAGCAATAGAAATCCCTTTCTTGTCTACCGCTCTTGTAGGGTAAGTAGATTCGGCTAGCCAAAGTAAATTAGCAGCTAATCCTTTTTCGTTGATTCCATCTGTAGATGCTATATCGTATGCAGAAGCCACTACACTACCATATTTAGAAGTCCAAGTCAATGAATTTGCACCAATTTCTCCATTTCTCTCCATGCCACGTGGGAATATCCAAAGATTGGTATCAATTTTATCCTTCCAATCCATAGAACGAGTAGTAATGATTAACTCTTTAGGTCCTTTGTACACTACACGGGTACATGGGCGGGCATCAGTAATGCCAATAATGAATAGACACGCTAGTATAAATGTAAATTTCTTCATACGATTCGTTTGTTTGTTTAATCAAATATAGAGTGTAACAGACTTGTACACTATGATTTGAAACAAAGGTAAAAGATTTTTGTTGTGAGCTGTCTCATTTATTTTTTATATTTTCACAATGTGTCATCTTTCTTAAAACAAGTTGTAATGTCATTTTTAACTAAATGAGGGCTTTAATTTATATATTAGCTTTTAATTTGGAGTAGTATTCACATTGAATTAGTAACTAAACAAAAATCTATTATAAACATCATGACTAAACACATTAAAAATTATTTAGTGCTATTTGCACTTATTCTTCTGTTTCCAATGGCATCCAGTGCTATAAACAAGAAGCCCTTTGTAATTCCAGAACTGAAAGAGTGGAAAGGTGCTCAAGGGGAATTTTTGTTAACAGAGAGCAGTCGAATTGTAGTTCCTGCTTCAAACAAAGATTTACTGCATGTAGCTAATCAACTTTCAACAGATTACGAGACGATGTTTAATCGAAAACTACCGGTTGTTGTAGGTAGAGCGAGCAAAGGGGATATCAGTCTAAATATTCGAAAAGATAAAACATTAGGTAAAGAAGGCTACCGCATTGTAATTTCCGACCGTATAAGCGTAGTGGCTTCAATGAATATTGGTATCTATTGGGCAACAAGAACTTTACTTCAGATTGCAGATCAAAGTGAATATCAAGCATTTCCTAAAGGGGCAATAAAAGATACCCCAGATTTTGCAATGCGTGGTTTTATGTTGGATTGCGGGCGAAAGTTTATTCCTCTTCACGACCTTGAAAACTATGTAAAGCTAATGGCATATTATAAAATGAATACTTTTCAGATTCATTTAAATGATAATGGTTTTAAACAACATCATCAAGAAGATTTTGCTCGTACCTATTCTGCATTCCGACTGGAATCGGAAACCTTTCCAGAGCTAACTGCACAAGATGGTTTCTACACGAAGCAAGAGTTTAAAGAGTTACAAATATTAGCAGAAAATAACTTTGTAACTATTATTCCAGAAATAGATGTACCTGCTCATTCATTGGCATTTACTCAGTTTATGCCAGAGATAGGTAGTGAGGAGTATGGAATGGATCACTTGGATTTATTTAAACCAGAGACCTATACATTTATTGATGCTTTATTCAAAGAATATCTAGAGGGTGATGATCCTATATTTCGTGGAGAATTGGTACACGTAGGTACAGATGAGTATTCGAACAGAGATAAAACTGTGGTTGAAAAATTCCGTTATTTTACA
>JASLDF010000004.1 GCA_030151635.1 Bacteroides sp.
GTAAACAGGATTATGTCCATCTTTCTGTAAATCTTTCTTGTGTGTTAAAAACATCGGTACTTTTGTGCCATCTTTACTTGTAAAGAAAACTTGGTAGCTTACAAATTCATCGGCATTAAAATCAACTTTAGGCGATTTAAATACTTCATATGTATTATTAGCAATGTCATATTTATAACTAGTTGCAGGTACGGTGAAAGAAGTAAATGAGAAGAAACACTCTTTATCTTTCGCATTACCCGAAAATCCTACACTACCAACACCTGGCAATTTTACTTCTTGAATTAACTTTCCTGTTAAATCATAAATTTCAGGATGATTTGAAGCGTCTTTATCATAAGTTATAAAAAGCTTTTGATCAATAACTGCTACATCAGACAGTACGGCTTCTTTTTCTGGAATTAATTCTTTCCAATTTTCTAACTTAGGAGCGTTAAGATCGGCAATCATTATTTTGTAGTTATCCGCTTTGTAGTTTGTTACAATGTAGATTTTATTACCGATAACATCAATTGGAGAATAACTATAATCAAAGTCGGTTGTCAATTGCACCAACGGAGCGTTAGCTTTGGTTAGACTCTTTACAAATAAATTATTTCCACTACCCGCACCCGATTCAAAAATGAATAAATTTTCTTCATTATCATCCGTACTTGCTGTATAGAAACGCAATGGTTCTTTCGCATTTTCGTAAACCAATTGGTCTTTATCTTGAGATGTTCCTAATTTATGGTAGTAAATTTTATGTCCTTCATTTTTACTAGAAAATTCCGACCCTTCAGGAACATCGTATGCACTATAGTAAAAACCATCTGCTTTCCAAGAAGCTCCAGAGAATTTAGCCCATTTAATGTGGTCTGCTTTCAACTCTCTCGTTGCAACATCCATGACATAAATTTCAGTCCAATCAGAACCACTTCGAGAAATAGTGTATGCTAAAGTTTTGCCATCTTTAGAGAAGCTGATACCGGTTAAAGCCACAGTTCCATCTGTTGATAACTTATTGGGATCTAGAAAAACATGTGCTTCACCGTCAAGTGTGTCTTGTTCATAAAGTACACTTTGGTTTTGCAACCCATCATTTTTAAAGAAGTAATATTTGCCGTGTTTTTTGAAAGGAGTACCAATCTTTTCATAATTAGCAACTGCAGTCAATCTGTCTAACAAAGCCTTACGGAAAGGTATTTGTTCCAAATAACCATTAGTTACTTTATTTTGAGCCTCAACCCAAGCCGCAGTTTCTGCCGAACGGTCATCTTCTAACCAACGATAAGGGTCGGCCACGTCATGACCAAAATAGGTATCGACAGTATTGTCTTTAGCCGTTACGGGATACTCAATTTTACTTTGCTGTTTCATAGTACACGAACTTATAAGAGCTCCTGTTAATAATAAAAGTGATGCTTTTTTCATATTTATATCATCTAGTTGTTTATTAGTTTTCCTAAATTTGTTAAAATACCCAATAAGCCAAGCTCATTGCTTTTATTGAGTCTTTCAACATTGTAATATACGTAAAAATAAGTTAGAAATGAAACTCGATTTATGCTATCAATTAATGAACGAATGGACCGTTCAAAAAACACCATTTCTCTTTGTTATCGACTTCGAAAAGAAACAACCTCTACTCTATAAACTATCTGAATTAGACTCAACCGATTCTCCTATTTTCTATCACTTTCCAAAGCTAAATAACAATCAGTACTTTAATACTGAAAATAAGCATAATAGTCCTTGCGTTCAGTCTAAACATAATGACGAAGAGAAGGCAGGTTATTTAAAAAGATTTGAGCAGGCTCAATCTCTATTAAAAAGTGAAAACGTAGAAGTAATAAATTTAACGAAAGCGACTCCTCTAAATGTAGAAGGATCATTATCGGCTATATATTGCAAAGCAAATGCAAAATACAAAGTATTATTAAAAGATAAGTTTGTATGTTGTTCACCAGAAATATTTATTCGTGTTGATGAAAATGGAGTCCTATCTACAAACCCCATGAAAGGAACGATTGATGCCAACATACCTAATGCAGATACAATCATCATTGAAAATATAAAGGAAGAATTGGAACACAGAGCTACTGTAAACCTTCTAACAGAAGAGTTGAAAGAAGTGGCAACAAATGTTAGTGTCAAGAGATATCGTTACTTAGACAGATTAACAACTTCGGATAAAGACTTGTACCAAGTTAGCAGTGAGATTGTAGGCGAGCTTAATCCAGAATATCAGAAGAATCTAGGCACACTCATCAATCAACTTTTACCTGCTGGTTCTATATTGGGCAACCCAAAAGAGAAAGCATTACAAATTATTCAATCAGTAGAAGGATATGAACGTGGATACTATACGGGGGTTTGTGGTGTATTTGATGGCCAAACATTAGACTGTTGCGTCTTAATCCGTTTTATAGAGCAACTTCAGAATGGAGAGTTTATTTATAAAAGCGGGGGTGGAATAACTCCTAGAAGTAATGGAGAAGATGAGTTCCAAGAAATTTTAAATAAGATATATGTACCGTTGGATTGAATCAATTGCCCTTGAAAATGGGTCACTTAAAAACATTGAATATCATCAAGAACGTCTAGAGCGTACTTTAGGGACAGTTAAAGGGGATGTATTCTCCTTGAACGACATATTCTACCCTTTACTGGCTAATCATAGTAACGGGTTGTACAAAGCTCGTATCGTCTATAATGCACATCAAGTCGTAGCTATTAGTATCTCGCCTTATGTACCTAGAGAGTTATCAACATTCCAATTGATAGAGGCAACTACAATAAAATACTCCTATAAAAGAGAAGATAGAAGTTGCTTTGATCTACTTAAAAAGAACATTAATGCTGATGAGATTATCATTACACAAGGTGGTTTTATTACAGATACTTCCTACTCAAACCTTGTATTCCTTAAAGATGGAGAGTGGTTTACCCCAAACACCTACCTCCTTGCAGGAACTCAACGTCAATCTCTTTTGGACAAGGGCATAATAAAAGAGGCTAAGCTATCTGTTGATAACTTAACCTCTTTCAGTCATTTCAAATTAATAAACTCGATGTTAGATTTTCATCGTTCACCCAGTTATCCGATATTAGCGATAAGTAAGTAATAAGACTTACTTATCATTTCTACGCTTTATCGATTTATAGATTGGAATGAAAATTAAAAGCGTTGCCATAACCAAAGACAAAATGGTTGGCCCATCTAGTTGTTTTACTCCACTAATAACAATTGTGCTAAGAATAGCCCACATCAATATTAAGCAGACAATTTGGAAATTACTCAACGGTTTTTTTCTCATTTGTTTCTCTTTTTAATTTGTGCATCAATTGCAGCAACAGCTGTTAAATTTACAATATCGCGCACCGAACACTCATGATCAATAAAGTGAACTGATTTATTTAAGCCCATTTGAAGAGGTCCAATTATTTCAGCATCACACATCAGCGCTTTTAACAGCTGGTATGATGAATTTGCAGAGCTCAAGTTAGGGAAAATAAGTGTATTTACATCTTTTCCATTCAACTTGTTAAACGCATACTTCTCATCTCTAACTTCTTTATCAAGTGCAATATTAATTTGCATCTCGCCGTCAATAACCATTTCTGGTTCATTCTCATGTAAATATTTCACAGCTGAGTGAACCAATGCTGGACTACCTTGATCATCTGCACCAAAGTTAGAATAACTAATCATTGCCATTACTGGATCATAGTTAAACAGCTTCACTGTTTCTTGCGTAATCTTTGCAATATCAATCAAGGTTTCTGTACTTGGGTGTCTATTAATCAGTGTATCTGATATAAACATAGGTCCACGTTTACCATTGATAATATGAATTGAACAGAAGTTATTATATCCCTTCTTCAAACCAATTACCTCTTTAGCAACATCAAAACTTTCTGTTCCAGTCGAGTAAATACCTGTAATTAAAGAATCTGCATCACCTGTTTCAACCATCATCATACCAAAGTAATTACGGTTGTACATTTTATCTAAACCTTCGTCAAGTGTAACCCCATTTCGAGCACGCTTATTAGCAAACAGCTTCGCATACTTAGTACGTTGTGCTTCAGCCTCAACATCACGATGATTAATAATTTCAATACCATTCAAAGACAGCTCCAATTCTTTTGCTTGTTTCGCAATTTCCTCTTCATTACCCAATAGAATTGGTTTACAGATACCCTCTGTTAAAGCCTCTGTAGCAGCTAAAAGCATTTTAGGATGTTCTCCTTCGGCAAAAACAACACGTTGAACCTCTTCACGAGCACGGTCATAGAATTGACGTGTCAGCTTACTTTCATAGCCCATTAGCTCTAATAAGCTAGCTTTGTACGCATCCCAATCTTCAATTTTCTTACGAGCAACTCCCGATTCCATAGCTGCTTTAGCTACTGCTGTAGATACATCAACAATCAATCGTGGGTCAACCGGTTTCGGAATGATGTATGTTTTACCAAAGCTCAAGTGGTGTACACTATAAGTTTTGTTTACAACTTCGGGTACTGGCTTCTTCGCTAAGTTCGCGATTGCATAAACTGCAGCCACTTTCATCTCTTCATTAATACCAGTAGCATGAGTGTCTAACGCACCCCTAAAGATATAAGGGAAACCAATAACATTGTTGATTTGGTTAGGATAGTCACTTCTTCCGGTTGCCATAATTACATCTGGACGAGCAGCAACTGCATCATCATAAGAAATCTCTGGTGTAGGATTTGCTAATGCAAATACAATTGGGTTGTCTGCCATGGATTTAACCATGTCTTGACTCACAATATTTCCTTTTGATAAACCCAAGAAAACATCGGCACCTTTAATGGCATCACTTAAAGTACGTGCATTAGTTGAATCAGTAGCAAAGAAAGCCTTCTGACTGTTTAAGTCTGTACGATCTTTATGAATAACACCTTTACTATCAAGCATGATGATATTCTCTTTTTTTGCCCCTAAACGCATGTATAGTTTTGTACAAGATATAGCCGATGCACCTGCACCATTTACTACTATCTTCACTTCATCAATCTTTTTGTTGGCTACTTCTAATGCATTTATAAGTCCTGCACTAGAAATAATGGCTGTACCGTGTTGGTCATCGTGCATCACAGGAATATCCAACTCTTTCTTTAGGCGATCCTCAATGATAAAACATTCTGGAGATTTAATATCTTCTAGGTTGATTCCACCAAAGGTAGGAGCGATAGCTTTTACTGCTTCAATAAATTTTTCAGGATCATTTTCATCTACTTCAATGTCAAAGACATCAATCCCTGCATAGATTTTAAATAGAAGTCCTTTACCTTCCATTACCGGTTTACCACTTAAAGCACCGATATCACCAAGACCTAATACGGCTGTACCGTTTGAAATTACAGCTACTAGATTTCCTTTGATGGTGTACTTATAGGCATCTAGTGGATTTTCTTGAATCGCTAAACATGGCTCGGCTACTCCAGGAGAGTAGGCCAATGATAAGTCTGTTTGTGTTCTATATGGTTTTGTTGGTACTACTTCAATCTTCCCAGCTTTACCCTCAGAGTGATACTTAAGAGCGGATTCTTTTGTGATTTTCATCTCAACTATATTTTATATTAATTCGTTATTGTCTTTATACTAACAAAGATACACAATTATAGAGTGCAAGGATCTTATTTGCGACAGAATAACGTGACAATGATGTAGCAGTATAAACAAAACAAAAAACGGGAAAGTTCAATAATAATTATTGAACTTTCCCGTTCTGTTTTGCATCAAATCAATTAAACTTTTGCTAACGCTTGTTTAATATCATCAATAATATCAGTAACATCTTCTATACCTACTGAAAGACGAATTAAATCGGGCTGGATACCAGCTTCTTTTAATTGTTCATCTGACAATTGGCGATGTGTATGACTTGCAGGATGTAGAATACAAGTTCTTGCATCAGCAACGTGTGTTACAATAGCAATTAAATCTAACGAATCCATAAATTTAATAGAGTTAGCTTTACCGCCCTTAAGACCAAAAGATATTACACCACATGAACCATTAGGCATATATTTCTTTTGAAGTTCATGGTACGAATTGTTCTCCAAATCACAGTAATTAACCCAAGCTACCTGTTCGTTATTATCAAGGAATTGAGCCACCTTTAACGCATTTGAACAGTGTTGAGGCATTCTTAAGTGCAATGTTTCTAAACCTAGATTTAACAAGAATGCATTTTGTGGGCTTTGAGTACTGCCTAAATCACGCATTAACTGAACGGTCGCCTTTGTTAAGTACGCCATCTTTCCGAAAGACTTGGTGTACGTCAATCCATGATAAGATTCATCTGGAGTACATAGTCCTGGGAACTTATTGGCATATTTATCCCAATCGAAATTACCACTATCTACAATACATCCCCCAACAGAAGTAGCATGACCATCCATATATTTTGTAGTCGAATGCACAACAATATCTGCACCCCATTTAAAGGGTTGACAATTTATTGGAGTCGGGAATGTATTATCAATGATCAAGGGTACACCTTGGTCATGAGCGATTCGTGCAAACTTCTCAATGTCTAATACTTCTAATGTAGGATTAGAAACAGACTCACCAAACAATGCTTTTGTATTAGGTTTGAAAGATTCTTTAATCTTCTCTTCAGTATCATTTGGGTTGATGAAAGTCACATCAATACCCAATTTCTTCATCGTTACACCAAAAAGATTATAGGTACCCCCATAGATTGCTGATGAACAAACGAAGTGATCGCCCGCACTACAAATATTAAACAATGCAAAGAAGTTAGCTGCCTGACCACTAGATGTCAGCATAGCCCCTACACCACCTTCTAAAGCTGCAATTTTAGATGCCACGGCATCTGTAGTCGGGTTTTGTAACCTCGAATAGAAATAGCCAGATTCTTCTAAATCAAACAGCTTTCCCATTTGGTCGCTTGTGTCATATTTGAAAGTTGTACTTTGATAAATAGGTAACACGCGAGGTTCTCCTTTCTTCGGACTCCAACCCGCTTGGACACACAGAGTCGCTTGATTTACATTTTTTTTCATAAAAAGCAATTAAAGAATTATATGTAGTATTAAGATACATTTCTTACAAATGTAAAAAAAATAGTGTATTTTTGAATCGTTATCACCCTAATTAAGACGTATTACAATTATGCAATATAAACTAAAAGCCCGTATCCTACGAGTGGTTTGTATATTTATTCTATATATACCATTTTCTATCACTTTAAATGCGCAAAATGTAACTCGAGATATGCCTCGTAAAAGTGAAGGTATCTATGAGTTTTTACTTAGAAATGGTCGAGGAGTCGAATATTATTCTGAATTTGTAGAACTTAATAAAAAACAATTGGGCAAAAATAAAATGCTTAAACTTGGTTTTTACTATAAAATTCCAGCTAAAAAAAACAATACTACCAATACGAGTACTCCAACTCAAGATAATACAAAACCAACAACAGCTACTACTGCACCTGTTGGCAAAAGTAATATTATCGGTAAAACTATAACTGAACCTCTATTTGGTAAAGACAAACAAACCTTTAAAGTAGAATCGGAAGAGTTAAAAGACGCTTGTTTCTATATCGTAAGTGGACATGGTGGACCAGACCCTGGTGCAATTGGGAAAATGGGAATTCATCATCTTCATGAAGATGAGTATGCCTATGACATCGCACTTCGATTAGCTAAAGATTTAATGATTAAAGGAGCAACCGTGCGTATCATCATTCAAGATGCCAAAGATGGTATTCGTGATGATCGTATCCTTTCAAACAGCAAACGTGAAACTTGTATGGGAGATAAGATACCTTTATCTCAGTTGAGCCGTTTAAAACAGCGTACAGACAAGATTAACAGTCTTTATGCGAACGATAAAAAGAACTTCAAATACTGTAGAGCTATCTTTTTACATCTAGATAGCCGTGTTAAAAAACAGCGTATTGATGTATTCTTTTACCACTATGGTTTAAATCCTCTTGGCACACAGTTAGCTGAAAATATGCGCCGTATCTTCACTGAGAAATACAATGAGCACCAGCCTAATAGAGGCTTTACTGGAACTGTGAGCACACGTAACCTTTATGTAATAAAGAATAGTTACCCAGTAGCATTATTTGTAGAACTTGGTAACATTCAAAATTCATTTGATCAACAACGATTTGTCATGAGTTCAAACAGACAAGCTTTAGCCAAATGGATGGCATTAGGATTTTTAGAAGATTTCAAAATACAGATGAAGAAGGGCAAATGATCCCTTCTTCACTCACCATTTAAGATACGTTTCATTATACATGAATCAACCTACTTTTACTTACTACGAACTACTTGAAAACCTCGTAAACAACCCAGAGACCACTTTATTTAGTAAATACAAAACACTTCGTCGTTTGCTAGAACGTATCTGCAAAGACGAAATGAATAATACGGATTTACAATCCACCGACTTATCTGCTAGAATCAGTTTTGTTTCCGACAAACTTGAATTATCTTACGGAGAACAACAACGTCTTCATAGTCTTAGACTTACGGCTAATGCTATAATGAATCTTGAAAAAGAACCTGAAGCAGACTCTTTTCTAAGAGACGTAAAGTCACTATCATTCTTTATTCAAAAGGTAACAGGAGAGTCTATTCCAGATGACTTGTATCGCCTACTCCCCCTTCATGATGCTACTTACCTTGCTAAGCCAATAGGTAAAGAGGCACATAAGCAACTGCGAGTTTGCTTCCTTGAGGAGGATGAAAACTACCTATATGTTTTACCTCTAGATAGCTTAAGCAATGAGCCTATTAAAGTAAAATTTAACGAACCCGACTATAACGAGGAGTTTAAAGATATTCGTAAGTACCTGTGGCCACATGCACAGCTCAATCTTTTGCATGTAATTGCAGATGAAAATGAAGTCCTTATTCCTCAATTCATTGTTTTAGAACCTGATTATTTGCTTGATGTTAGTGCTTTAGCGGAGTGTTACCGTCCTTATGGTGCACATCCTGCAAACTACATCCTATCAAAACTCCAAACCATAGATAATCCACGTCCCCTGCTATTAGGAAACATAGCCAATCATTTTTTGGACGAATGGATTTATGCAGACGAGCCTGTAAACTATGTTGCAAGTATGAAAAAGGTGTTCAAGAAGTATGCAATTGAGTTGGCTTCGTGTCCTGATTTAAATGATCCAAAGATAGAAAGACAGTTCTTTGAAGATTGTAAATTACACTTTGATCACATCAATATAGTAGTCAATCAAACTTTTAATACTGAAGGATATAAACTAGATCGTTCTGAGGCAGTTTTAGAACCTTCATACATTTGTGAATCACTAGGAATCCAAGGTCGATTAGACTATATGCAACAAGATATGTCATCTTTTATCGAGATGAAATCGGGTAAAGCTGATGAATTTTTCATTCGTGGAAAAAAACTACCTCATCAGAATCACCGTATCCAAATGCTGTTGTACCAGGCCATGCTGGAACAAAATATGGAACAGAATCACCGAGATGTCCGCGCCTACTTATTGTACACGAAATATCCACTGCTATACCCTGCGAAATCATCTTGGAAAATGGTTCAAGAGGCTATACAACTGAGAAATAAAATTGTATCTACAGAATTTAGCATACAGTCGGAAAACTCGTTAGATTATACAGAAACTATTTTAAAACAGATAACTCCTGATACTGTAAATACAAAAGGAATTCAAGGAAAGCTCTGGACGAACTATTTAGAGCCAAGCATTGCAGCACTTCAAAAGCATTTACAAGACCTTACGGATATCGAACGTGCTTATTTTTATGCTACGTACAATTTCATCACTAAAGAGCTATATACGTCTAAATCGGGCGATATGAATTACGAAACCAAACGAGGTGCTTCTTGTTTGTGGAACTCATCGTTTACAGATAAATGTGAGGAGGGAACTTTGTTGCTTGACCTTTCGATTATTGAAAATAGAGCAGCCGATTTACACAAAGCTGGAATTGTATTCAAGCGAGATTTAGATAGTGAAAAGAAATATAATATGTCGTTGCCCAATTTCCGTGCAGGAGATGCAATCGTATTCTACGAACGCAATGGACACAACGACAATGTTACTAATAAATTAGTTTTTAAAGGGAATATTGAATACATACAAAAAGATCAAATTGCAGTTCGATTAAGAGCAGCACAGCGTAATCTTGACGTCGTTTCAGAATCTGCACTATATGCAATTGAGCCAGACAGTATGGACATCAGTTTCCGAAACATGTTTTTAGGACTTGATGCTTTTGTTAAAACAAACTCTACAAGACGAAATTTACTTCTCGGAATCAACAAACCTAAATTTGACAAGTCGCTTTATGAGAAAGCTGAACAACAGTCAGACGATTTAGAACGCATTGTTGGTAAAGCCATCGCTGCTAAAGACTATCTTCTACTTGTAGGACCTCCAGGTACTGGTAAAACATCCTTTGCTTTAAGAAGAATGGTAGAAGAGTTTTCTGCTCGTGGGAAAGATATTCTTTTACTAGCATACACCAACCAAGCTGTAGATGAAATTTGTAAATCAATCTCTAAAATAGAGCCAAAACTAAATTACATTCGATTGGGAAGTGAGTTATCATGCAACCCAATGTTTCGTCCTCAACTGCTAGAAGAAATCTTATCAGAAGCTAACAATAGACAAGCCGTCAAGAACATCATTCAAGGATGCAACGTATATGTATCTACTGTTGCCTCGTTGTCTGGGAAAATGGATTTGTTTCGATTAAAAAGCTTTGATGTTACTATCATTGATGAAGCTTCGCAAATTTTAGAGCCTCAACTCTTAGGCATCTTAACAGCAAAAGACAGTAAAGGAAAAGATGCCATTGATAAGTTTATTTTAATTGGCGACCATAAACAGTTGCCTGCTGTGGTACAGCAAAAGGAGGAAACCTCTAAGATTATTAGTGAAGAGTTAAACGACTTACATATCTATAATATGCGTGATGCCCTTTTCCAAAGGCTTTACCGCCTAGATTATCCTCAAGCAAAGGAAATACTACTTAGGCAAGGGAGAATGCATCCTGATTTAGCACAATTCGTGAATAAATACTTTTATGGAAATAAACTAAAGTCACTCAATTTAGAACATCAATGTGAAATAGATCTTCCCCTAGATGAATTATATATTTATGCTGATGATACTCATAAAACAAAAGTAAATCATCGTATATTATTTATCCCATCCGACGTTAATTTAAAAGATGAGAATAACAAAGTTAATGAGGTTGAGGCAATCATCGTTGCAAACATTGCCAAACAGATTGTTGATAAATACAAAGAGGAATTTGATGCCAATAAATCTTTAGGAATTATTACTCCCTACCGTTCCCAGATCGCACTAATAAAAAGTAAATTAGAGGAGTACAAGATGGAGGAATTGAACGATGTACTTGTTGACACAGTTGAAAGATTCCAAGGGAGTGAGCGAGATGTGATTATCTACTCTTTCTGCGTTAACGAAAGCTATCAGCTGGATTTTCTTTGCAACCTAATTCAGGAAGATAATTTAGAGATTGACCGCAAACTAAATGTTGCTTTAACTAGAGCTAGGAAACAATTATTCATTACAGGAGTTCCCGAAATTCTTCGGTTAAACAGTGTTTACCGTTCATTACTCGACTATATAGAATCTCAAGGAATAGACGATAAGCTAGATGCCTGAAATTAATAGAACCCCATATAAACAAAAAGCGTTGCATCTTCATTGATACAACGCTTTTTGTTAAGTCTTGAATGTCGTCTTAATCTTCCCAAACTAAATAAGCAGAAACCAACCAATGGTTCATTCCATCTTTTGCAGTTTGAGCATTAGGAATACTAATTTTAAGAAGATGTTCTCCTGCCTGAATACCTTCCAAAGGAAGTACAAGAGGCTTAACCATACTTCCAGGACACCAGTTTGAGCGAGATAAATCTGATGACGCTATAATTTCTTCAATCACTTTTGTATCTCTACCAGTTTCCGAAATATAAGCAGCCTCACGCTTCATTAACCAAGTACCAGTTGACGGATTAAATCTACGGAAAGACGCACAATCAGTTCTCCAAGGAGTAAACTGATGTAGAGTGGCATCGTCAAGAGTAAGGATGTTTTCGTTCTCTACAAACTCATCACCACCACTTAAACCACCATGGCCAGTAACGATATATTTTAAGCGTACATTTTTTGCATTCTTAGGCAACGAAAAAGGAATAGCTAAATCTTGACGAGCAAAAAGGTCTGGCAAATCTTGCCCGTGATAATAAATTGTATTCACCAAAGGTAAGATTGTTTGTTTTACGAGTTTATCTTGCTTGACAACGCTCTCTTCAAGATCTAATTCAACAGATACCTTATAACCTTCTTTAGTCCATGTATCTACAAATACACCTACGTAAACTTCTTCGGTCATCAATGGATATAAATCTGATACATCATCTTTCCAAACCACATTAGGAGCCCAACCATCAATATATACAGGTTGTCTACGTTCTAGAGCAACACTATCTGTAGTTGTACTGAAGTGGCCAACACCAAAAGGAGTCATAAAACGCATAATTTCAACAGTTGGCAAATAGTCATCACCAGCAATTATACCTTTTAAACTCTCTGTATATTGAGGCAACACAGTTGGATAATCTGCCTTACCCTCTGCGATTGTAATCATATTCGTTAATGATTTCGCTGGAATGATAAAACAAGAACCTGTTTTATCCCAAGAATCACCATTAGAACTCAATGTAATTGTAGCATTCAACTGAACGTCACGCTTCAATTTTGGCAAGATTACTTTTTTTAGTGCAATACGGCCGTTACCTAGACGAATAATATCGCCATCTTTCCATGCTCCATTTTTATATTCATCAGGGCGGAAACAAATTTCTTCGTCCGTGAATGGAGTCAACTTCAAAACAGATTTAAATTTTGCAGCAAAGGCACTATTACCTAAAGATAGGGTAAAGGCAAATAGTGCTAAAAGAACTTTGCCTCTTATTTGAAATATATTCATATAATAAATTAATGTGTTAGTTTAATCGTTGTATTGCTTAATGACATCTACAATCTCACTTGGATGATTCACAATATGCATTGGATCAAATTGTTGAAGCTCATCTAATGGTCTGAAGCCCCAAGTAACCCCACATGATATTAATTGAGCATTGTTTGCAGTCTGCATATCTACACCCGAATCTCCTACATAAAGAACTTCATCTCTTTGGACCGAATGAACTGACAAGACATCGTCTATGATTTGAGGATTTGGTTTTGTAGGAATTCCAGCTCGTTGGCCTAAAGCTGCTACAAATGGAAATTGACCAAAAAAATGATCAACCAAAGCAGTGGTGCCAGCTTGATACTTATTTGAAGCTACTGCCAATGCAATACCACTTTCATGAACATAATTAAGCAGCTCGTTGATACCTTCGTAAATTGTAGTCTTATTTGTAATATTAGCCTGATAATAAGCTATAAACTCTTTTCGCATAGCAGCTACATTTTCTTTCGTTTTAGACCCTTCTGGCAAGGCACGCTCAAAAAGGACATCGATTCCATTTCCTACAAAGAAATTATACTTATCTAGAGTATGAATTGGAAATCCTAAAGTACGAAGTGCATGATTTGTACTTTCACCCAAGTCAGCAATGGTATTTAAAAGAGTACCATCTAAATCGAATATGGCTAGCTTTATCATTCTGTTTGTCTATTATCTATTAATTAAT